>DAINOA010000024.1:0-26590 GCA_036735625.1 Planktosalinus sp.
AGGTTAAGGTATATGATTCTTTCGATAGCAATTGCCAAACCTAAAATCAAACATAAAAGTACAATCCCCATAAAGCCGGGACCACCTTCTATAAAACGCTTTTTTAATTCTTGATGAAATCCAAGGGATTCTTCAGCTTCTGGCATATCCTCTTGAAGGGATGCTGCACTAACTGTTGTTGTGATTGTTTGAATGTCTTCAGGAAAAACCTGAGATTCACTGTAATCATTTGCATTTACTGATACAGTAAGCATTACTGCTGCAACTGTTAAAATAGAAAATAATCTTTTCATTGCTATCGTCTTAAAGTTTGTTTTTAGTTAAAGGTTTAAAGATATAAAAATTATTATTTAAAATACAATTAAAATTTTTGCGAGATTATAAAGTCTTAAAACTGTAAAATGTTGATTTAGGTTGCAAATTGATTCGCAATTTTAATTCTAACTTTTTTTTTAAATCGAGGATTACAACGCTTAGCGCTGTGATCCACAATAGGTCTGCCGGGAATACAAATTGCTTCGCAATTTTAATTCATTCATTCAAAAATTTATTCAAGCAAGCTTGATAAATTTTTTAAATTCATGAATTGGCATTCGCAGAGAGGAAGGGATTCGAACCCTCGATACGCTTTTGGCGTATACACACTTTCCAGGCGTGCGCCTTCGACCACTCGGCCACCTCTCTAAATTTTCACACGCCACCAGAATGGTTGATGTATTACAGCGTGCCAAATAACAAAAAAAATCTTACTTAGTGAAATTTTCTTCGGTTAAATTTACATCATTTCTCCTCTTAAAGAAGTTTCAAATATGGTTTTGAAGACTTTAGCAGAAATATTTTGTCCCAGCAAGTACATTAATTTTGTAATAGCGGCTTCAGTTGTAATATCTTTACCTGAAATGACTCCAATTTTTTTCAACTTTACACTTGTCTCATATTGCCCCATCGCAACGCTCCCACCTGAACATTGTGTTACATTGATGACAGGAGTTCTTCCTTTGTCGATTACTGTTTTAATTAATTCAACAAACCAATCTTCATCTGTAGCATTACCGGCACCATAGGTTTCTATAACAACTCCTTTTAAAGTTGAAATTGATAGAATTTGGCTTAATATCTCTTTGGATATTCCCGGAAAAAGCTTGATGAGAATGACATTAGTATCTAGGTGAGTGTGTACAACAATTTTTTTCTTTTTACTATTTTTCCAAAGCTTACCCTCGTTCACAGAAAGATGAACCCCGCTTTCAATTAATGGTGGGTAATTTAAAGAGGCAAAAGCTTCAAAATGTTCTGCATTGATTTTTGTGGTGCGGTTTGCTCGATAGAGTTTGTACTCAAAATAAAGACCCACCTCTGTTATTTTTGGTTTATTGTTTTCGCGTAAGCTTGCAATCTGAATGCTTGTGATTAAATTTTCTTTAGCATCGGTGCGCAAATCGCCAATGGGCAACTGTGAACCCGTAAAGATTACAGGCTTATCAAGGTTTTCAAGCATAAAACTTAATGCTGAGGCGGTGTATGACATGGTATCACTACCGTGTAGCACGACAAAACCATCGTGCTCATTATAATTATCTCTAATAATTTCAGCCAACTGAACCCAGTATTTGGGGTGCATATTTGAACTGTCTATGGGGTTTTCAAAACTTTTTGTAGAAATAGTGCAGTCTAATAATTTCAACTCGGGGATATGTGCTAATAATTCATCAAAATTAAAACTCTTCAAGGCACCAGATTCAAAATCCTTAATCATGCCGATTGTGCCACCGGTGTAAATGAGTAGTATGTTTGGTTTCTGGTTCAAGGTTTCTGGTTATTCTCCCCGTTTCGTCGCTAAAGCTTTGAAGCGTCGGTGACCTATATCCCCCTCTCCTGCCTGCCGGCAGGCAGGAGAGGGGGACTTATCAGGATTAGTTTAATGATTACAAAAATATAAATTCTATTCTTAACATCGTTTATCAGTCATCTAACAATTAAGCCCTCAATATCTAGAATTTGGAGTACATTCTGACCCTCACCTCTCACCACCACCCTCTCACAACTATACACCAAAAACATCTTTTGAGTTTTGGGTTGTTATAGCTGCTACTTCTTCAACTGAAATCCCGTACAATGTAGCTACTTTTTCTGCAACAAGCATTAAATAACTACTTTCGTTGCGCTTACCGCGAAAAGGTGCCGGTGCCAAATAAGGTGAATCTGTTTCTAAAACAACATGCTCAATGGGAATTTGATTGAGAAATTGATCGATTTTTCCGTTTTTAAAGGTAATTACTCCTCCAATGCCTAGTTTCATATTGTAAGAAATAGCTTGATTTGCTTGCTTGGGAGTCCCTGTAAAACAGTGAAATATGCCGAACAATTCATTAGATTTTTCGGTTTCCAATACTTCAAATATTTCATCAAAAGCATCCCTGCAATGAATTACAATGGGAAGTTTTTTTTGTTTTGCAAACTGAATCTGACGTCTGAAAGCGTCCTGCTGAATGGCTAGAGTGGTTTTGTCCCAGTAGAGATCGATGCCAATTTCGCCCACGGCATAAAAATCGCGTAAATCAAATTGCTCTTCTACAAAAGTTAACTCATCCTTATAATTTTCCTTGACCGATGTGGGGTGCAAACCCATCATTAAAAACACATTTTCAGGATACTTTTTTTCCAAATCGTACATAGCGTCTGTATAACCCGAATCAATCGCAGGAATAAAAAAACGTTTGATTTCTTGGTCAAAAGCGCGTTGCATCATAGCATCACGGTCTTCATCAAATTGAGAACTGTAAAGATGTGTGTGCGTATCAGTTAAAATCATAATTGCAAAACTAATTGATTTTGATGAGTTATCTTTGCAAAAGCCCCTAAGGGGCATTAAAAAAAATAAAAATACGTGAATAGCTTAAGACAATTCTTAGAATCCAGAAACTTTAAGCGCATTGCGCTGAAAAAAATAAACTCAAATCATTTTGAACTCAAGGCAAAAGTAAATGGCATTTTAGGCACATTTATTCTTGATACCGGTGCTTCAAACAGTTGTATTGGGATGGATAGTATTGCACATTTTGACCTAGATGTGTTTGAAAGTGAGGTGAAAGCAGCCGGTGCAGGCGCGACAAATATGGTCACTCAGATTGCTGAAGGATATTCACTTGAAATTGGTGAATGGAAAGATAAAAAAGTGAATTTTGTAGTGTTTGATTTAACCCACGTAAATGAAGCACTTCAAATTGCTGATGCAGATGCAGTCAATGGAATTATTGGTGCTGATGTTTTAAAACAAGCAAGGGCAGTGATTGATTATGGAAGAAATTGTGTGTATTTAAAAAAATAGTTTACATCGGTACTTGTTTTTTGTATCTTTAAATAAAATTTTGCCCCAAGTGAAAAAAATATTCTTTGTCTTTATACTCCTTTTTTGTTTGTCACTTTTTACTTCCAACGCTCAGGATGATATGGAATATTACAAAAAAGTGATTGACACTACTTCTAATGTTACATTAAAACTTGCCTCTATCGATTCCTTATTGGCCATCCAATGGAAAGAGAAAAGTTTTGAAGAATTTGTAGCGTATTCTGTTACTTACATCAACCTTGCAGAACAAGAGGGTCGCTTTGATGATATGACAAAAAAAGCAATGAATGTTTCTTTTCCTTTGATTAATTACTTAAGTGAACCACAAAAATCAATTGATTTATTAAACCGTGTTGTAGCCCATGAAAAAAAGGTAACAGACAGTTTTTTAAAAGGAGGAATTTATTTAAAACGGGGTGGAGCCTATTTTAATAATGACAAACAAAAGGCGATTGATGATTACAGCCTCGCTATTGAAATCTATGAAGAAAAAGATGTCATTTACAAGGCCGATGCTTTTTTGTTCAGAGGACAGGCTTATTCTGCTTTGGGCCAATTTGTAGCTGCCAGCGAAGATTATAAAGCGGCTTATGATATTTTTGAAAAAGAAAAAGACTTTGAGTATATGTTACACGCTCGCAGTGGCGAAATAGTCATGTACAGTAAAAATGGATTTTTAGAAAAGTCACTTAATCAAAGGGCTTCATTATTAAAAAGTCTCTTAGATTTAAGATTATTTCAATATTTGAGTACGCAATACTACAACCAATCTATTGATTACAAAAAACTTGAGAAAAACGACTTGCGCTATGAACACTTGCAGGAAGCATTAAAATATGCAGATTCAGCTTTAAACTCTCCATTTGTATATACAGCTGTTTACAGTTCACTATCAGACCATTTCAGTTTAACTAAAAATCCTAAAGAGGCTTTAAATTTTTTAGTAAAAGCAGAGGATTACTTGAGTGAGATTCCAAATGATAAATATGCTAATTCTATTTATTTGATGGCATTAATTCATTATCAAAAGCAAAACAATCAATGGCTTGAGGCTAAAGAAAATGGCTTAAAAAGGCTTGCGCTTGTCGAAAGTATTGGACTTGACGAAGAAAACATAAATACTCATAAAACACTTTCTGAAATTTACTCAAATTTGAACGACAATGAACGTGCTTTTTATCATTTAGAAAAACACGCCAGATTAAAAGACTCTCTTTACAATCAAAGCAATACTAACGCCCTGATTTACTATCAAACTCTTTATGAAACAGAAAGGCGAGAAAAAGAGCTCAATGAGAAAAAAAGCAGTATCGCCATTCTAGAAGAAAAAAACATTTCTATAAAAAAGCAATTTGTATTTGGTGGTATTGCATTAAGCTTTGGTTTTCTTATTATTTTCCTTTACAAAAATCAGAAAAGCCTAAAGGTTAAAAAAACACTTCAGGAAAAATACACACAAGATTTACTTATAGCTCAGGAGGATGAGAGAAAAAGAGTTTCAAAAGATTTGCACGATGGTATTGGTCAAAGTTTGCTCCTCATTAAAAATAAAGTGTTATTGAATAAAGATGATTCAACAAAAAATCTGGTGGAGAATGCCATAGAGGAAGTTCGTTCTATATCAAGGGCTCTCCATCCCTTTCAACTGCAAGAACTCGGTATTACTAAGGCTATTGAAAACATTTTTTATCAAATTGACGAAACAACAGAGTTGTTTATTACCACAGAGATCGAAAACATTGATGGTATTTTCAATATTGAAAAAGAGGTGAATATATATCGCATAGTTCAGGAAAGTTTGAATAATGTTTTGAAACATTCTAAAGCATCTGCTGTAAAAATTGAAATTAATAATAATGAAAAAAATATTCAAATGTGCATTCGTGATAACGGTGTCGGGTTTGATTTTTCTAAGCGAAAAAATGACTTTAATAGTCTGGGATTAAAAACTTTGAGAGAACGCACACGTCTTCTGCAAGGTGTTATGAAAATTGATTCAGAAACCTCAGGTAAAGGAACTACAATCACATTTATCATCCCTAAAGTATGAATGTAAACTCCATAGTAACTGCCGATGATCATCCACTTTTGTTAAAGGGTCTTAATGATTTTTTGATTGAAAAGAATTACAATATTATTGGCAGTGCTTCAGATGGAAACAAAGCATTAGAGCTGATTGAAAAATTGAGTCCTGACATTGCCATATTAGACATACAAATGCCTCATTTATCAGGAATAGAAATCGCAAAAAAATGCAATGAAAAAAGGATTAAAACCAAAATAATTTTGATGACTTTTCACAAAGAAGCATCACTTTATTTTGAAGCAAAAGAATTGCATATTTACGGCTATTTATTAAAAGATTTTGCCATAGAAGAGATTGAAAATTGTATCGCTTCCGTATTACAAAATAAGCCATATTTTAGTAACAAAATCAAAGAACTGCTTCAACTCAATACACCAAAAAACAATGAATTACAATCTCTTACACCCTCAGAAAGAAAAATACTGAAATTTATCGCAAAAGACAAAACCAATAAAGAGATTGCAGATGTATTGTTTATATCTCCTCGCACAGTTGAAAAACATCGCAGCAACATCATTCAAAAATTAAATCTGGAACCCAAAACAAATTCGCTGCTCATTTGGGCAAAGGAAAATCAGGACAAAATAAATTTTTAAAATACGTAATTCTACGTATATCTTATTTCCCAAAAAAATCTATATTTGTAAGAAAATAAGTCAGTTACTTCTTTACTTCCCCATAAAAAGTAATATTTAGGCGATGTATTGTTAACCTCTAAATTAATTTTTATGAAAATCTCATTTCCGTTATTTGTAAAATCTGCCTCGATTTTAGTCATACTGCTTAACCTAATTTCAATTTTTCTATACTAATAAAATTAGGTCACCATGGTATCAAAAGATAAAATAACTTCAACAAAATTAATTATTAGTAAAGCTCAATTAGTTGCAATTTTTATTGTTGCAGCCATAGTTATTATTCTAAATTTGATTTTTTTGTATTAAAACCTTTAGGGTAGGGTAAATGAAACCCAGTTTGTTTTGTTATTGTATTCCGATAACAAAATAATTATGCAACATCCCCAAAAACCTATAAGAAGATTTTATATTCTATTATTTTTAGTTTTTTTATTACAATCCTGCTCAGTTGAGGATAGCCAAGAGTTTGAAACTGCAACTTACAATGTTACATCAGCCCAAGTAGTTTTTGAAAGGGATTTTACCTTTGAAAGTAATTTACTTCATACTATGAATGAATATCTGATTACTATAAATCAAAATGAACTAACTTTGAGTCCAGAAGCCAATCAAATTGCATTTGAACATACAAAACACCTTATTAAAAGCAATTCTCTCCATCATGATAATTTTCCGGATAGGCAAAATTATTTTCTTTCCTTAGGTTTCACAGGGGTTAAAGAAAATGTAGCAAAAGGCATGGAAAATGCCACTCAGTTAATTCAAGCGTGGCTCCAAAGTCCTTTGCACCGGCAAGCTATTGAGGCAAACAATACACACACTGGAATAAGTGTTTTAAAAAATGAAAATGGAATATACTTCATCACTCAAATTTATCTCAAATAAAAAACCCACTTTTAAAAGTGGGTTTGATAAAACTCTTAAAGTATATCTCTTTAGTCGTGGATAACTCTCACTTGAGCTGCAACCACTCCTTTTCTACCTTCTTCTTCAACGTACTCTACTTTGTCACCCTCGTTTAATGCTTCACCATTAAGTCCTGAGGCGTGTACAAAAATGTCTTTACCTGTTTCGTCGTTGGTTATAAAACCATAACCTTTTGACTCATTAAAAAATTTTACTGTTCCTTCCATTGTAATAAATAAATAAATTAATAAAGTGTAAATATAACAGAATAATAGCTGAATTGTTAAAAAAAACCAAAAATATTTTCATTTTTCTTCATTAAATAAACTGATAGAAATGAAAACTAGTTGAACTAAAATCACCTCTTCAACTAATAATACAAAGATTTTTGACCTTTTTACAAAATCGTTTGATATCAATATACCAAATCAATCTTTTCTAAACGCCCCCCAATTATGTGTTAATCAATTGGAGAATATTTATATTTTTGTAATAAATGATAGCTCTTTAAAAATAAGAATCCTATTTTAGTGACTTACCAAAATTTAAAAAAATATTCAAATGCAAATTCAAATCAATTCAGACAAAAACATTGAAATTACAAAAGAAACTAAAGATGACTTAAAATCAAAAGTTGAAAAAAAATTGAATCGATTTGACAACCTCATTAGCCGTGTTGAAGTTCACTTAAGTGATGAAAACAGTGACAAGTCTGGTTTAAACGATAAAAAATGCCTTATGGAAGCCCGATTAATAAACCGGCAACCCATTATTGTTACAGACCACTCTGAAAGTGTTGGAAAATCATTTGTGTCTTGTCTCAACAAGCTTAGAAGAAAAGTTGGTTCTATTGTAGGTAAAATGCGTGATCAATAATTAAATATCTTTACTTTTGTTCCTTTTAGCCTCCGCTTTTTCCTTGTCTCTATTAGCTTCATACTCTCTCATTTTTTTAAAGCTGTCTTGAGTAAGCATATAGTCTTTAACGTCTTTATCTTTCCAGCGATTGTATAAAAAAAGTGGCATGGTTATTAAAAACCCACAAACAACTCCCAGCCCAATGAAAAGTTCCCCTTTGGCAAGATTCTCAGATTTGAAATAAAAGCCCAAGAGAACTAAAATTACTGAAAGAATAAAGAAGAATGGAATCGCGATTTTCATCTTCACAACTTTTTATAAATCCAACTTTAAATTCAACTCCTTTAGCTGGACATCATCAATGGTCGCAGGGGCATCAATCATCACATCCCTCCCGGAATTATTCTTAGGGAAGGCAATAAAATCTCTGATGGTTTCCTGACCGCCTAAAATAGATACGAGCCTATCCAATCCAAAAGCAATACCACCATGTGGAGGCGCTCCATATTGAAAGGCTTCCATTAAAAATCCAAACTGGGCTTGTGCTTCTTCCGGAGTGAATCCCAAATAGTCAAACATTTGTTCTTGTATCTTTCTGTCGTGTATTCTTATGGAACCTCCACCAATTTCATTTCCGTTTAAAACCAAATCATAGGCATTGGCCTTCACATCTCCGGGATTGGTTTTGAGCAATTCCATTTGCCCGGGTTTGGGCGAAGTAAACGGATGGTGCATAGCGTGATAACGCTTGGTTTCTTCATCCCATTCCAAAAGTGGAAAATCAATGACCCACAAAGGCGCAAATTCATTGGGTTTTCTTAAGCCTAAACGGTTTGCAAGTTCCATCCTAAGCGCACTAAGTTGTGCCCGCACTTTATTAGTTTCACCTGAAAGCACACAAATCAAATCACCGGGTTTTGCTCCGGTTTTTTCGGCCCACTTTACAAAATCTTCTTCACTATAAAATTTATCTACAGAAGACTTAAAAGTTCCGTCTTCATTACATTTTACATAAACCATGCCTAAAGCACCCACCTGAGGGCGTTTCACCCAATCAATAAGCGCATCAATCTCTTTTCTGGTGTAATTTGCGCCTCCCGGCACTGCAATTCCAACTACCAACCCTGCATCGTTAAAAACGTTGAATTCTTTATGTTGTGCAACATCATTGAGTTCTCCAAACTCCATGCCAAATCGTATATCGGGTTTATCATTTCCATACCTGCGCATCGCCTCATCATAGGTCATTCTGGGGAATTTTTCAACAGCAACTCCTTTGATTTCTTTTAAGAGGTGTCTTGTCAAGCCTTCAAAAGTATTTAGAATATCTTCCTGCTCTACAAAAGCCATTTCGCAGTCAATCTGTGTAAACTCCGGTTGACGATCGGCTCTTAAATCTTCGTCTCTAAAGCATTTTACAATTTGAAAATACTTATCCATACCGCCCACCATCAACAATTGTTTGAAGGTTTGTGGCGACTGTGGAAGCGCATAAAACTGTCCTTCATTCATTCTGGAAGGCACAACAAAATCACGGGCACCTTCAGGAGTTGACTTGATAAGGTAGGGGGTTTCTACATCCACAAATCCTTTCTCTGAAAGGTATTTCCTCACTTCCATGCTCACCTTATGGCGAAAAATCAAATTTTCACGCACGGGATTACGACGTATGTCAAGATAACGGTACTTCATTCGCAAATCATCACCGCCATCTGTTTTGTCTTCAATGGTAAATGGTGGTGTTAATGAAGCATTTAATATGTCAAGGTTTGTGACCAAAATTTCAATTTCGCCGGTAAGCATTTGCTCGTTTTTTGATTCGCGTTCAATGACCTTTCCGGTGATTTGAATAACAAACTCGCGACCGAGTTCCCTGGCCTTGCTCACCATTTTTTTTGGTGTGCGCTCTTCATCAAAAATGAGTTGGGTGATGCCATAACGGTCTCTTAAATCTACCCAAACCATAAATCCTTTATCACGGGTTTTTTGAACCCAACCGGACAGTGTAACTTCCTGGCCTATATGTGATGCTCTTAATTCGCCACAGGTGTGTGTTCTGTACATTTTCTTTTAATTCATTTGAAATGAGGTGCAAATTTAATACAAAAAAAATCCCCAATAGAAGTTGGGGACGTTTTCTTAAGCGATTTGTTCAACCGGCTTTCTATTCTTATCATTATAAAACCTGATTTTTGCCCGGTTCAATAAATAGAACATCGTGGGTACTATCACCAAAGTTAGGAAGGTGGCAAAAGTTAATCCAAAAATAATGGTCCAGGACATGGGTTTCCAAAAGATATTGTTATCACCGCCCACATAGACTTGCGGGTCAAATTCGGTAAATAAGGTAAAAAAGTTTAGGTTTAAGCCCACGGCGAGTGGTAGTAAACCAAGTATGGTTGTGATTGCTGTAAGCAACACCGGGCGCAGCCTGTTTGTTCCTGCTGCTATAATGGCTTCTCTGTATTGTTCTCTGCTAAGTAATTTCTCATACGGCACATCCAGTTCATCCTTTTTTCGATCGATGAGTAGCTGGGTATAATCAATCAAAACGATAGCATTGTTTACCACAATTCCCGCCAGGGATATAATTCCCATCATTGTCATTAAAACGACAAACTCCATTTGGAAAATAACCAGTCCAAAGAACACCCCAATAAAACTCAAAATAATTGCTACAAAAATCATTATTGGTTTTGAAATGGAATTGAATTGACCCACAATAATCAATAAAATAAGAAGTAACGCAATCACAAGAGCACCCGAAAGAAACTCCATATTTTTTGCCATTTCTTCTTGTTCGCCGGTAAAGGCATAACTAATGTTTCTTGGCATAGGGTAATTTTCAAGAGCAGCTTCTATTTTTTGAACGGTCTCAGTTGGATTAAACCCTTCCAAAACATTTGAATAGACTGTAATCACTCTTTTTAAATCTTTCCGTTTTATGGAACTGAATGTTGCCAGATTTTTGGTGGTAACCAAAGTAGAAAGTGGAATTTGCTTCAAGTTGCCTTGATTGTCTCTAAAGGTGATGTTTTGGTTAAACAAAGCGCTTTCATCATATCTGCTTTCACCGTCAAAGCGCACGATGATATCAAAATCATCATCTCCATCCTTAAATGTGGAAGCATCAAAACCATAAATTGCAGAGCGAAGTGCCTGCCCCACTTGTGCCGTACTAACACCCAACTCGCCAGCTTTCATTCGGTCAACCACGACTTCCATTTCAGGTTTGCTTTGGTTTACATCGAGATTCAATTCTTCAATGCCGGGTATTCCAAGATTGTTGATATAAGCCTGCACATTTCGTGCTTCCTCAATCAATTCATAGTAATTCTCCCCTTTCAATTCCAGGTTTATGGCATAACCAGCCGGTGGTCCCGCCTGGTCTTTATCTGTAATAATACTGGCACCCGGAAAGCCCTGCACAGCATTCCTGATTTCTGTGAGCACATCTGAGCTACTTATTTTATTTCCGCTTTCGTCAAAACGGTATTTGTACTGCCTAAACAAAACCATAACTTTACCCCTATGAGGCATTTCATTTTGTGATGCGCCATCCACCATTGGGTTTCCGGAGCCTTCACCCACTTGAGAAATAATGGACTCTGCCATATAGTTATATGTTTTGCCCTCCTCAGTGGTGTATTTATATTTATCTAAAACATCAAAAACCTGCTGCTCCACAATAGCTGTAAGCTCATTGGTTTTTTCAATATCGGTTCCTTCCGGATATTCTATATAAACAATCGCTTGATTGGGTTGATTTTCAGGAAAGAAAAGCACCGGTGGGGTGAAAGTCATAAACACACCAATTGCAACGATTAACAATCCAACCGTTCCAAAAAAGAATTTATAAGCATTGCTTCCCTTTAGGGCATAATCTAAAAACCGCTGGTAGGTTCTTTCAATTCTGGGAAGTGTTTTGAATTGGAAACGCTTTGAAGCGGGAATTAACAAATATTTGAAAAACCACAACGAAATGGAAACAAAAATAAAGAGATTTCCAAATCCAATTAGTGCTTTGGGACCACCCACAAAACCCAAAATCGCAAACAAAATTCCCACTGCAAAAATTCCCAAACCTCTTTTTAATAAGGCTGTTTTGGTTCTGTCTTTCCAGCCTCTATAAATAAATACAAAGGAACTTAACAAAATGATTGACCCCAATATTTTAAAAATAATATGTGTATCAAACAATCCAGAAATCAGTAACAAAATTCCAAAGATAAAAAGCGCTGCACTTATTTTAATTATTGTCGATCGCGTCATTTCTTCCTCTTGGGTTTTCATAAACGCCGAAGTCAATGTAGCATTGATTACCAATGCCACAAATAAGGAAGAAAACAATACCACTGAAAGCGTGAGCGGAAAAAAGATCATAAATTTACCCATAATACCCGGCCAGAAACCCAGTGGTAAAAATGCCGCCAGCGTGGTTGCCGTTGATGCAATTATAGGCCAGGCAATTTCGCCCACACCCTGTTTTGCAGCTTCCATTCTGGGGACGCCTTCATCCATCAATCGATAGACATTTTCAACCACAACAATCCCATTGTCAACAAGCATCCCAAGACCCATTACGGTTGCAAAAAGAACCATGGTATTCAAGGTGAGGTTTACCCCCACTATGTCTCCTGCAATGGGCAGTATTAAAAACGAAAGCAGTATCGATAGAGGAATGGCAATTCCCACAAACAATGCATTTCTAAAGCCTAGAAAAAACATCAAAACACTAATCACGAGAATCACCCCAAAAATGATACTGTTTTCCAGTTCTGCCACCTGGTCTTCTGTTCTGGTAGATTCATCGCTTGTGATTGTGATATCAAGTGTGGATGGCAAATAAGTTTCCAAAGCTTCAGGGATGTGTTCCTTGATTTTTTGCATCGCCGTAATCATATTTTCCCCGGCTTTCTTTTTAATACTTAGCATCACCACAGGCTGCCCATATTCTCTGGCATAGGTAGTGGCGTCTTTTGGTCTAAAGTTAATCGTGGCGATGTCTCTTAAATAAACGGCTCCTTTATCTTCTTTAACAACAATGTTTTCCATTTCATTGGGACTTTGAATTTCTCCAATCACTCTGATGTTTCGGCGTAAGCCATTTTCAATAATATTTCCACCTGAAATGGTTGTATTTTCATCCTGAATGGCTGAAATTATTTGTCCAAAACTCACTTCTGCCGCCATCATTTTAAACACATCAACGGCCACTTCAACTTCTTTATCTTGAACCCCAAGCAGAGTAGCTTCTTTTACCTCCGGAAATTCTTCAATGCGATCCTGTAGGTCTTCTGCAAACTTTTTGAGTTGCTCTTGAGTAAAATCGCCTTTCAAATTAATTTGGGCAACGGGCATAATCTCAGAAATGTTGAGGTCAAACACATTGGGTTCAACTTTTACACCTCCATCAAGAGTGGGCCAGTCCTGGAGTGCTTTTACAGCATCTACTTTATCTTTTACCCTTGTTTTTGCTTCTTCGATAGTCAAAGATTCTTCAAACTCAACGGTAATCATGGAATAATCCTGCAAAGAGTTTGAAGTGATTTTTACGACTCCTGAAATGTCATTAATTTCGTCTTCAAGTGGTTTGGTAACGCGTCTCTCAACATCTTCAGCAGAGTTTCCAGGCAGGACTGAACTCACATAGACCTTATTTTCAATAACCTCAGGAAAGGATTCACGTGGTAAATTTAAATAAGACAACAACCCGCCAAAGGTCACGATGCCAATCAACACAAACACAGTCATCCGGTTGTTTATCGACCAGTTTGAGAGCCCAAAATATTTTATTTTTTTATCTGCCATAACGCTTTAGTTTGCTGATTGAATCGTTATTCTTGCTCCATCTTTTAAGGTCAATGCTCCACCCTGAACAATCACATCTTCATTTGAAAGTCCGTTTAAAACCTCTACAAAGCCGTTGTTCTTTTTTCCGGTTTCTATTTGTGTGCGTTCTACTTGAGCGATGCTTCCTTCTCTTTCTTTTAGGACATAAACAAAGGTTTCCCCAATGGCATTTTCAATAATACAATTTGAGGGAATTGCCAGTGCGGTTTCATTTGTATAATCATTTATTTGAAGGTTAGCCATCAGGTTGGGTTTGATTTTTTGTTGTGTATTTGGGATTTCAACTTCCACCTGAAATGTTCTGTTTGTGGGGTTTATAAAACTTCCCACCATAGAGATTTTTCCATCAACCGTTTCCTGAATGGCAGGAAAATTTATTTTTACGGGGTCTCCTTTTGACACACTTTGCAGATAATTTTCAGGAACTGAAGCTTTCACCCGCATGTTACTTAAATTCACTAGGCGCATCAATGCCATTCCTCCGGGACTTACGACACTTCCCTGTTCAGTAATAATCTCATCAATGACTCCCGAAAAAGGTGCCCGAATGGTTGTTTTTCCCAATTGAGATCGCAGTTGTTTTACAGCACTTTCTGAAGCTTCCATATTGGTTTTTGCCTGAAGAAGTTGTATTTCACTGCCAATTTGTTGATCCCACAAACGTTGTTGCCTTTCATAAGTGGTTTTTGCTAATTCATATTGTGTTTCCAGTTGAGCTAACTGACTTGACAAACCACCGTCATCAATTTTTGCAAGTGTTTGCCCTTTGCTTACTTGTTGTCCTTGCTTCACAAATACTTGAGAAAGGACGCCCTGATATTCGGGATAGATAAGGATATTTTCGGAGGTTTCCACATTTCCCTGTATGGCAACAAATCTTGAAAAAACAGTGTCTTTTACTTCAAAAACAGTTACTAGCGGATATCTTGAAGTGGTATCATTTTCGGCTATAGCCAATTCAAGTTGAGATAACAACTTGCCAATACTGTCATAAGAGGTAAGAATTTGTTCTCTTTTTTGAACCATTATATTCAAATCGCCCGTGTCGATTGCTTCCTGTATACTTTGGTTTGTGTTTGTGTTTGAGCAAGAGACAAGAATTGCTGAGGTAAATAAAAAATATAGGGTCTTTTTCATAAGTACTATTTTTAGTTGGTGGGATTTAAAATACGTTCCAGTTCTGCTTTTTGGACTATCACATCAAGTATTGCCTGAAGGTATTCTTGTTGAGCCGTGTAGAGTTGAAGTTGTGCTTGTCGCAAATCAAAGCTACTACTAAGACCTTCAAAAAATTTGATTTGATTTTTTCTCTCAATGCGTTCGGCAAGGTTTAGATTGTTTTTTGAGTTTTCATATTTTTCAATGGCAAATTGATAATTATTTTTAGCTGAATGAGCTTCGAGTTTAATGCGTTGAATGGCCTCGTCAAATTCGGTTTTTGCCTGATCAAAAGCTATTTCAGCACGTTGGGTTTTGGCAGTTCTTCCCAGCGAACTAAAAATGGGAACCTGCAAACTCACCCCTGCTATTGAGGATTGAAACCAGCGTTGGTCTGAATCGAGAAAGGTAAAGCTGTTGCTGTTTGCCTGAGTTCCATAATTTATGAATGCACTGAGTGTGGGCAGGGCTTTGTATTTTTCAAGTTTTAGTTCCAGACGACGTTGCTCAGTAAAATTGTTTGCAATTTTGTAATCAATATTATTTTCCAGTGAAAGATCTTCAGCCAGCAGTTGAAGGTCGATGTTTTGAATTATTAAGTTATCTAAACTTTCAGTGAGTGTAACATTTGCATCTAAATCGATTCCTAAAGTGATATTAAAGAGCTGTTGTGAAAGGGCCAATACTCGTTTTGAATTATTTAACTGGGTTTCTATATTTGAAAGTGTGATCTGCAGTTGCTCAACATCTTCTTCTTCAGCCAGACCGTTTTTAAATATTTCGGTAGTTTCATTCAGGTTATTTGCCAAGGTTTTTTGATTACTTTCTAGAATTTTAATATTTTCTTGCGAGAGCAAAACCGTTCCATAGGCATTTACGACCTCTTTTCGAACCAATGAAGTGGTTTTTTCTTCAAGGTTTTTTGAGTATTCTAAAAAGGTTTTTGATGCCTGAAGTGCCACGATATAGGACCCATCAAATAACAATTGATTGAGAGTGGCTGTCGCAGTCATCGTTTGAGGGACACCAAAAATTACAGGCTCAAAAGTTCCTGGCTGTCCACCAGTAAACTCAGCTGGTATTAAGCTTACAGGTTGCTTTAAGTTGTTTCTATAGTCAACTCCTGCATCGATTTGAGGCAATCCGGTCGCAGTTGTTTCCCATTTTTGTTTCAATGCAGCCAATACCTCACGCTTTGCATTGATGGCAGTGTAATTACTGTCTATGGCAAAATTGACTGCCTCATCCAGCGAGAAAGTATAGGATTTTTGCTCCTGAGCAAAACCAATAGCATTTATCAAAAGTAAACTGATAATTAAGATATTCTTCATGGATTAGTGGGAAGATTAATTGATTTGATTGATGTATTTCATGAGTTCTTTTTCTCCTTTTTTTGTTACAATTCCACGCAAGTGATATTCTAAAAATAGATCTACAACTTCATTGGGACTGTAAATATCCGGTGGAAACAAATCTTGATCTTTAATTCCTGTGGCTCCTAAAAAATAAAACCTGCCTATAATTTCCGGTTGAACGCTATCTCTGTACAAGCCCAATTCCTTTCCTGTTTTTAGATTTTCAATAACACACTCGTGCATAATCGAAAATTGATTTGCTTTCAATTTTTTGTATATGCGGGGATAATACTTTTGCAATTGATGCTGAGGAGAAGCTTTTTCATTTTTAAGTAATTGTTTAATAAATGTATTAATCTGAAAAAGCTCTGCAATGGGATTTTTGTTTTCAGCCCTTATACAATCAATTCCGTTACACACAAAATGAAATACAAAATCTGTTGTAGCTTCAACCAATTTGTTCTTAGTATCAAAATGCTGGTAGATGGTTTTTTTGGAGATTCCCATTTCATTGGCGATATCATCCATAGTAACGCTTTTAAACCCCAGGTTTAAAAACATCTCGCTTGCTATTTCTAAAATTTTTTCTCTCATAAAAGTCAGCAAATATAAGATGGAAACTTTAGATACAAAAATAGTTTCCTAAGTTTTACATAAAATTAACATAGAAAATTTTTGAAGTATTTAGGGATTGAAGAGAAAAAGGTATTTTAGCAAAAAATATTAAATGAATGATCCCATTAGAAAATTATAAAACGACTTTTCTTAACTACCTTTCTGAAAACATCAAAACAAAAGAACCTCAAAACCTGTATGAACCCATTTCATATATACTTTCTTTGGGAGGTAAGCGATTAAGACCCATTCTCACATTGATGTCGTGTGAACTTTTTAACACCCCCCATCAAAAGGCTTTGAATGCAGCACTTGCTGTTGAATTGTTTCATAATTTTTCTTTGATTCATGATGATATTATGGACAATGCTCCTTTACGCAGAGGAAAAGAAACGGTGCATGAAAAATGGGATATCAACACAGGTATTCTTTCCGGTGATGCCATGTTGATCTTGGCATATCAACTTTTTGAAAGTTATGAGGCAAACACCTTCAGGCAGTTGGCAAAACTTTTTAGCAAAACGGCTATAGAGGTTTGTGAAGGGCAGCAATATGATGTTGATTTTGAGGAACGGGACATCGTCTCTACAGAAGAATATCTCCATATGATAAATTACAAAACTGCGGTACTCGTGGGCGCTTCTATGCAAATGGGAGCTATAATTGCCGGCGCTTCAGAGAAGTGTCAAAATGCTATTTATGAGTTTGGAAGAAATCTAGGAATTGCATTTCAAATACAAGATGATTATCTGGATGTTTTTGGCGACCCAAAAAGTTTTGGAAAACAAGTGGGTGGTGATATCATTTCAAATAAAAAAACCTATTTATATCTCACAGCAAAAAAACAGGCTTCTTCAAAAGACAGGGAAGAATTAAATCATCTTTACAGTATACAACCAAAAAACCCACAGGATAAAATAGAGGCCGTTAAGCAAATTTTCTTGAGTTCTGGTGCACAAGAAAAAACTAAATTAAAAATAAAACACTTTACAGAAGTTTCTATCAATCTTTTAAACGATATGAAAATAAGTGATTCAGGGAAAAAACAGCTCACAGAATTTGCCAATCAATTGATTTACAGAGCCACTTAGAAATAAACTCTCACAAAAGGCAAAAAAGCCGAGCCATAAATACTACGTCTGTCATCGTGAAGCACGTCATACTTTACTCCCATGGTAAGGTTTCCGGTTCTAAAACCGGCTCCTAAAAATAGGGCTTCCTGAAAAAAATTATCCTTCACATCGCCCTCTGCAAATAAAAATGTGCGATCCACCTGTATGCCTTCCAACTCTGCAGATAGCTGAATTTCTCTTATGGGATGAAACAACGTGATCACACTGCCACCATAAGCAGAAGACCTGAAGTCTGGATTGTTACGTTTGTCACTCAAATAATTATAAGTCAAACCCAAGCCACTGCTAAAATATTGATTGAAGTTATAAACAGCACTCGGTGAGATGCCTCCCGAAAAATAGCTATCGCCAAAATTGAGACCCACACCTCCACCAAAACTCACTTGTTTCCAAAAATCTTTCTTAGGGGATTGAACAGAAGAAAGGTCAATTTGACCAAACGAATTGAAACACAAAAAAGATGCGGCAATTAAAAAAGGTATCGCTTTAAATCTCATAATTTTAGCTTTACTAAATGATTCCTAAATATAAAAACATTTTTTTAGTATGATTTGGAATTATTGTACTTTTGTCACAATTTATTTGAAACGTTAAGTACGTACCCATATTATGGATCAATTTTCCTTCTTAAACGCAGCACATTCTCAATATTTTGCTGACCTCTATGACCAATATTTAGAAAATCCCGATGCCGTAGAACCTAGCTGGCGCGCCTTTTTTCAAGGGTTTGATTTTGGCCAAAACGGAAGCTCAACAAATCAAGTTTCAACAGAAAACCCAGATGCTTTTTGTGAACCCAAACTAGAAAATCTGGAAAAAGAATTTCGGGTCATTCAACTCATTGAAGGCTATCGCAAACGCGGACACCTTTTTACACTCACAAACCCTGTGAGGGAGCGTAGAAAATATGACCCAACTTTAGATTTGGAAAATTTCGCTTTAAGCGAAAAAGATTTAGACACCGTTTTCAATGCCGGTGAACTTATTGGTATTGGCTCGGCAAGCTTACGCGAAATCATTTCGCATTTATCAAAAATTTACTGTCAATCCATTGGTGTAGAATATTCATACATCAGAAAGCCGGAAGAAATTCAATGGATACAAAATTGGCTGCATAAAAACGATAACCACCCCAATTTTTCAGATTCTGAAAAAAAACACATCCTTGAAAAACTAAATGAAGCCGTCTCATTTGAATCCTTTTTGCATACCAAATATGTGGGTCAAAAACGCTTCTCACTGGAAGGGGGTGAAAGCTTTATACCAGCCATTGATGCCATAATTGAAAAAGCTGCAGCAATGGGTGCTGAGCAATTTGTAATGGGTATGGCACACAGAGGACGCCTCAATACTCTGGTGAATATTTTTGGTAAAAGTGCTAAAGATATTTTTAGTGAATTTGACGGTAAGGATTATGAGCAGGAACTTTTTGACGGCGATGTTAAATACCATCTTGGTTGGACAACAAACAAGGAAACCAAAAACGGAAAACAAATAAACATCAACATAGCACCCAATCCTTCACATCTTGAAACCGTGGGTGCTGTAGTGCAAGGAATTACCAGAGCTAAACAAGACCGCCACTACAAAGGCAACTTACAAAAAGTGCTTCCCATCGTGGTACATGGTGATGCCGCCATAGCAGGTCAAGGAATCGTTTATGAAATTGTGCAAATGGCTCAACTCGATGGCTACAAAACCGGGGGAACCATCCATATTGTTATCAATAACCAGGTGGGATTCACTACAAACTATCTAGATGGTCGCTCATCAACTTATTGTACAGATGTAGCCAAAGTAACGCTTTCTCCTGTTCTGCATGTCAATGCAGACGACGTTGAAGCTGTGGTTCACGCCGCTACTTTTGCATTGGAGTATAGAATGGCTTTTGGACGTGACGTTTTCATCGATTTGCTGGGTTATAGAAAGTATGGCCACAACGAGGGTGATGAACCCCGTTTTACCCAACCCAAGCTTTATAAAGCCATAGCAAAACATAAAAATCCGCGTGACATTTATGCTGAAAAATTGCAAATTGAAGGGGTTATTGACAATCAATTTGTGACACAACTAGAGGAAACTTATAAAAACCAATTGGAAGAAAAGTTGGAAATTTCGCGTAAGCAGGAAAAAACAACAGTTACTCCTTTTATGCAGGATGAGTGGCAGGGTTTTGATTATGCCAATCAGGAAGAAATGCGCAAAGAGGTGGACACTAGCTTTGACATAAAAAAACTTACAGAAATTGCCAAAGTCATTACCAGATTGCCTGGAGATAAAAAGTTTTTACGCAAAATTGAACGACTCATAGAAGCTCGGGAAGCCATGTATTTTAAAGACAACAAACTCGACTGGGCTATGGGCGAATTGTTGGCTTACGGCTCTCTTTTGATTGAAGGCTATGATGTGCGCATTAGCGGACAAGACGTTGAGCGAGGCACGTTCTCACACCGCCACGCAGTGATAAAAGTGGAAGATAGTGAGGAAGAAGTGATTTTACACAATCAAATTCAAGAAGAACAAGGGGATTTTTATATCTACAATTCTCTGCTATCAGAATATGGTGTGGTGGGTTTTGATTATGGATATGCAATGGCAAGCCCTGATTCACTTGCCATTTGGGAAGCACAATTTGGAGATTTTAGTAACGGAGCTCAAATTATGCTCGATCAATATATTTCTGCCGCAGAAGACAAATGGAAACTTCAAAACGGTCTTGTGATGCTTTTACCACACGGCTATGAAGGGCAAGGGGCAGAACACAGTTCGGCCAGAATGGAACGCTATCTGCAGCTTTGTGCCAGAGATAATCTATTTGTTGCAGATGTAACAACCCCGGCAAACCTCTTTCATTTACTTAGAAGGCAAATGAAAACCAAATACAGAAAACCTTTGATAGTTTTTACACCCAAAAGTTTGCTGCGCCACCCTAAAGTAGTTTCTACCAAAGAAGAAATGGCCAAAGGAACTTTTCAGGAAATGATAGACGACACAACAGCAGATGTCAAGAAAGTAAAATCGCTGGTATTCTGTACAGGAAAATTCTATTATGATTTGCTTGAAGTCAAAGAGGAAAATAAAAGAGACGATATAGCCTTGGTAAGGCTGGAGCAATTGTTCCCCTTGCCGGCAGACAAAATGAGAGCCATCATCAAAAAATATAAAAACGCAGATGATGTGGTATGGGCTCAAGAAGAACCCAAAAATATGGGTGCTTACAGCTTTTTAATGATGCACTTTGAAGAAGCTAAAAACTTCAGGATTTGCAGCAGAAAAATGTATAGCGCACCGGCTGCCGGAAGTGCAGTAAGATCAAAAGCGAGACACGCAAAAGTAATTGAAAGTGTATTTGATAAATCATTAACTTTAGAATCCTAATGCAATTGCAAAAAATACAAAGTAAAATTTACACAGTCAGAAATCAAAATGTAATGTTTGATTTTGATCTGGCTACTTTGTATCAGGTTGAAACTCGTGTTTTAAAACAAGCTGCTAGGAGAAATTTAGACAGATTTCCTGATGATTTTATGTTTGAATTTACTAAAATTGAATTTAAAAACTTGTCATCACAAAATGTGATCTCAAGTCATGGAGGCACAAGATATCTGCCGTTTGCCTTTACAGAACAGGGAGTTGCTATGTTATCAAGTGTTTTGAGAAGCAAGAAAGCTATCGCCATCAACATCTCCATAATGAGAGCCTTTGTTTATATAAGGCAACATGCGCTTACATATAAGGAATTAAGCGAAAAATTAAATCAATTAGAAAACAAATACAACAAATAATTTAAAGATGTATCTGAAGCCATCAATTTTTTATTGCAGAAAGAAACATCAACCGAAGAACAACAAGTTAGAAAGAAAATAGGATACAAATAAAACAATCACCCATGATATTAGAAATGAAAGTTCCCTCGCCGGGAGAATCCATCACCGAAGTAGAAATTGCCCAATGGCTTGTAGCCGATGGCGATTATGTTGAAAAAGACCAAGCCATAGCCGAAGTTGACAGCGACAAAGCCACACTTGAACTGCCGGCTGAAGCCAGTGGTATCATCACGCTTAAAGCGGAAGAAGGCGATGCCGTTGCAGTGGGCGAAGTGGTGTGTTTGATTGACACGAGTGCAGAAGCCCCCTCTAACTCTCCCAAAGGCGGAGAAACTAAAGCTCCCGCTGAAGAGAAAAAAGCTACCAAGGAAGAAAAAGCAACCCCAAAACAAACCACCCCTCCTGTAGAGCAAAAGAAGGAAACCTCCTATGCTACCGGCACACCCTCACCGGCTGCCAAAAAAATACTCGATGAAAAAGGCATTTCACCCTCAGACATCGTTGGTTCAGGACGTGGCGGACGCATCACTAAAGAAGATGCTTCACAAGCTTCAAAACCGGCTATGGGAACTCCCGGCCCCGGTAAACGTGGTGAATCCCGTCAAAAACTTTCTATGCTGCGTCGCAAAGTAGCTGAACGCCTCGTAAGTGCTAAAAATGAAACGGCTATGCTCACCACTTTTAATGAAGTGGATATGAGCGCTATTTTCGCTTTACGCGACAAGTATAAAGAAGATTTTAAAAACAAACACAACGTGGGCTTAGGCTTTATGTCTTTCTTCACCCTTGCTGTGGTAAGAGCACTCGATATGTATCCTGATGTGAATTCTATGATTGACGGCGACTTTAAAATCACTTATGATTATAAAGACATAAGTATTGCAGTATCAGGACCTAAAGGATTAATGGTACCTGTAATTCGCAATGCAGAAAACTTATCTTTCAGGGGTGTTGAGAATGAAGTAAAACGTTTAGCTTTACGTGCAAGGGAAGGTGAAATCACAGTGGACGAAATGACCGGAGGAACCTTTACCATCACCAATGGCGGTGTATTTGGCTCGATGCTTTCAACACCCATCATCAACCCACCACAAAGTGGTATTTTGGGAATGCACAACATTGTTGAGCGACCTATCGTGAAAAATGGCGAAATTGTGATTGCTCCAGTGATGTATGTGGCACTTTCCTATGACCACCGCATCATTGATGGCAGGGAATCTGTAGGTTTCCTTGTGGCTGTAAAAGAATCCCTCGAAAACCCGGAAGAATTGCTGATGAACAACGATGTGAAAAAAGCATTGGAACTCTAAATAACTGCGTAGGCGGTTATCTCGTTCTTCCATACACCATATTAAAACCCGAAAAGCAATGCTTTTCGGGTTTTTGCTTTTCATAATATTTTCGTTACAACAATTAAGTGTATATTTAAATTAAAAATTGATATGAAAACATTTATACTATTATTACTCTGTTTAAATCTTACTTTTTTCTCTAATTTAAATGCTCAAACATCCCAAATTCTTATAAAAGACATCAACATCTTTAATGGGAAAGATGAAAATGCCTTTCGTGCAAACATTCTAATTGAAGGCCAGTTGATCAAGCAGATTTCAACTTCCTCGATTGCCGTTACTGAAAATACTTTGGTTATTGATGGCACTGATAAATATGTAATGCCCGGTTTAATTGACGCTCACGTACATGTGATGTTTGAAAGCATCCCACAACAACAAGCCTTGTTTTCAGACTTTGCCTTTTTGAATTTATTTGCAGCAAAAGCAGCAGAAGAGCAATTATTACGAGGTTTCACAACAGTAAGAGACTTAGGCGGCGGCTCGCTAACCTTAGCCAGAGCCATCGATATGGGCTTGGCAAAGGGGCCACGCATTTTTTCAAGCGGCGCTTTTATCTCACAAACGGGTGGTCATGGTGATTTTGGTTTACCCACAGATGTTCCCAGAAAAATAGGCGAACTCTCTTATGTGGAACGAAATGGAATTGTGGCTATTGCCGATGGTGTAGATCAAGTTCTATTGCGTGCCAGAGAACAATTAAGACAAGGAGCCACCCAACTCAAACTGATGGCCGGTGGTGGAGTGGCCTCAAGTTATGACCCGCTGGATGTTACTCAATATACCGAAACCGAATTTAAAGCCGCAGTAAGTGCCGCCGAAAATTGGGGCACTTATGTTACCGTTCACGCTTATACACCAAACGCTATTCAAACCGCTATCAATGCCGGTGTAAAATGTATAGACCACGGTCAACTGGCTGATGAAGCGACTGCAAAATTAATGGCCGAAAAAGGAATTTGGTGGAGTTTACAGCCATTTCTTGATGATGAAGATGCCAATGCCTATCCTGAAGGCTCTGCAAATAAAGTAAAGCAACTTGAAGTATCTGATGGAACAGACAATGCTTACAAACTCGCTAAAAAATACAACATAAAAACTGCCTGGGGTACAGACAACCTCTTCAACGCAACCAATGCAAAAAAACAAAGTAAAAAACTCACTAAACTCACCCGATGGTACACCCCATTTGAAATACTTAAAATGGCTACTTCAACAAACGCTGAGTTATTGAGCCTTAGCGGAAAGAGAAACCCTTATCAAAAAGGAACATTGGGAGTTATTGAAGAAGGCGCTTATGCCGATTTAATCCTGATGAACGAAAATCCATTGGAGAACATAAACCTAATTGAAAACCCCGCTGAAAATTTTAAACTAATAATGAAAGATGGTGTCATCTATAAAAATATCTTATAATAAAAACATTAACTACAAAAGAAGATTTAGTTCTTTACCCGAAAAGCAATTCTTTTCGGGTTTTTTGTTACATTTAAGTATTAATTTTCAACCATGACCCACGGCACCCACAACGCACTAGAAGATTCACGGAATAAAGACATCAAAATCTTTATCAACGGTCAACTCCATCATCGCGAAGATGCAAAAATATCTGTATTTGACAGCGGTTATCTCGTGGGAGATGGAGTCTGGGAAGCCTTCAGGGTGCATCAAGGGAAAATGATTTTTGTGTACAAGCACCTCGACCGGCTTTGGCAATCGGCTAAGGTGGTGGGTATTACAATTCCGTTTAGTCGGGAGGAGTTGTTGCAAAACATTCAAAACACACTGGATGCCAACGGCATGAAAGACAACATCCACGTGAGGGTGATGCTCACAAGAGGCATCAAAAAAACACCTTCACAAGACCCACGCTTAACCATTTCAGGACCCAATCTCGTCATCATCGCCGAGCATAAAACCGCCTCTCCCGAAACCAAAACCAAAGGCATTACCCTATTCACCTCAACCTTTCGCAGAGGTTCACCAGATTATCTCGACCCGCGCCTCAACTGCCACAGCAAATTACACGAAGTGCAAGCCTTGATGCAAGCGCTTGAAGCCGGAGCCGATGAAGCTCTGATGCTTGATATTCATGGTTTTGTTTCCACTTGCAATGCCACTAACTTTTTTATGGTTAAAAACAATGAGGTATGGACCTCCACCGGGCAATATTGTATGAACGGTATCACCCGAGGGAATGTAATAGACCTTTGTGTTCAAAACAATATCGTTTGCAAAGAGAAAAACTTTTCACTGTTTGATGTTTATGGAGCTGATGAAGCGTTTGTCACAGGCACCTTCGGCGGGCTCACCCCAGTCGTAAAAATTGATGGAAAAACTATTGGTGATGGAAAACAAAGACCATTTACCGAACGATTGAGCACACTCTATCAGGATTTGATTGAAAACGAAATTAAATCCCAATAAATGGAAGCTTCCGTCACCCGCATTTCGTTATGGTCAGGTCCGCGTAACATTTCTACCGCGATGATGTATTCTTTTGCACAGCGAAAGGACACCAAAGTATTTGATGAGCCGCTATATGGATATTACCTAAAAAATAGCAATGCCAAAGAATACCACCCCGGTGCTGAAGAAATCATAAACACTATGGAAACCGATGGCAGCAAAGTCGTGGATATGATGCTTACAAACAGGGATCAACAGGTACTGTTTTTTAAAAACATGACCCACCATCTCCTGCCCGGGCTCAATCGCTCTTTTTTAAAACAATTGGTCAACGTCATTCTCACCCGCGACCCGGTCGAAATGCTCCCTTCCTATGCCGAAGTGGTTGAAACCCCATCGCTTTATGATGTGGGTTATAAATTGCACCTCGATATAGTTGAACAGTTAAAAGCTGAAAATTTACCTGTGATTGTATTGGACTCCAAAGCGGTTTTACTTAATCCAAAAGAGCAATTACAAAAATTATGTGAAGCCATCAACATCCCGTTTGACCCGGTCATGCTGAGCTGGTCACCGGGTGCAAGACCCGAGGACGGTTGCTGGGCTAAATACTGGTATGGCAACATTCATACATCTTCCAGTTTCATTCCGTATAAACCGAAAACAAGTCCATTTCCTGAAAAACTGAAGCCTTTACTGGAGGAGTGCTTGCCGTATTATGAAAAGTTGGTGAGATTTGCGATTTAATTCAAATTCCGTTTTTCAATAAAGAACCGTTTCAATAACTCTGAAGCTTCTTCGGCTAAAATGCCGCCTTCCATCTTGGTTTTGGGATGTAATTGTGTTTTCATAGCGATACAACCGCGTTGCTCATCCCGAGCCCCATAAACTACCCGGTCAATCTGGCTCCAAAAAAGCGCACCCGCACACATCTGGCACGGTTCAATGGTAACATAAAGCGTGCACTTTTTCAGGTATTTTCCGCCCAGGTAATCGGCGGCGGCGGTGATGGCTTGCATTTCGGCATGAGCCGTTACATCGTTTAAAGTTT
>DAINOA010000025.1:0-25376 GCA_036735625.1 Planktosalinus sp.
TGTGCATTTGATAACTTTGACAGATGCGGTTGATTATGATTTTTCAGGAAAACTATTCAATTTGGGGAAATTTAAATCATACAAAGATTCTGGTTTTGATAAATTTAAACACCTAAATCGATTAAAAAATTACATTAAAGAAAATAATTTTGACTTTATTATTGACAATAGAACCAGAGAGTCTGCATATAAAGAATTTATCTATTTGAATTATATCTACAGCAAGCAAAAGGTAATTTATGTTGTGAGGAGTTTTCAGTTAGCCAATTATTTTCCGAAAAATAAATGGATAGCTTCTCAAATTGTAAAACAGGCTATTCAAATTGTGGGTGTTTCAAAGGCAATTTCTGATGAAGTCAATAAGAAATTCAATACCAAAAAAGCGGTGACAATTTACAATCCGTTACCTGAATTTGAAGACGTTGATATAAAAAAACCTGAAAAGCCCTATATTTTATTTCTCGGTAGAATTGAGGAGCATGTAAAAAATTTCACTTTGCTTTTAAAAGGTTATCAATTATCAAAACTTTCTGAAAATGGAGTACAACTAAAAATTTATGGAGATGGTGAAGATAAGGATACATTGCTAAAAATGATTGATCGCATGAATTTAACTTCACAAGTTTCAGTAAATCCATTTACGCCCAACATATATTCGGTTTTAAAAAATGCTTTGTTTTTGACACTTACGAGCCGCTATGAAGGATTTCCCAGAGTGCTACTAGAAGCTTTGTCAGTTGGGACGCCGGTTATTTCAGTAAATTGTAAAAGTGGACCTAACGAAATCATTATAGATGAGCACAATGGTTTACTTATTGAAAATTTTAATGAGCAAGCACTGGCAGATGCTATGAATCGTTTTATCTTTGATAATTCACTTTACCAAAATTGCAAAGCTAATGCAGTATCCAGTGTCAAACATTTGCAACAGGACAACATAGCACAGCTTTGGTTAAACTTATTAAGAAATGAAAAACCAAACAATTGATTCTATAGAGCTCATAGAAATTACTAAAATTTCTGACCCCGATGGTCGTGGAAATCTATCTGTAATTGAAAAAGGTACCTTGCCTTATGAGGTAAAACGGGTGTATTATTTATATGATGTGCCCAGTGGTGCCACACGTGGTGGTCACGCTCATCTTGAATTGCAACAATGTTTAATTGCACTTAGCGGAAGTTTTGATGTACTAATAGACGATGGAAAAAGTCGAACCATTGTTCATCTAAACAAACCCAATAAAGGTTTGATTATTCCCAGTGGAATATGGCGTGAATTGGAAAATTTTTCTTCCGGTGCTGTTTGTCTTGCACTTGTTTCTGATGTTTATAAAGAAGAGGACTACATAAGAGATTATAAAGACTTTGTTTTTTATAAAACTAGATGATTTAAGGTTTTAACCGAAGATTATCTATTTATAAGCTACTTAAACGCACTCAACCGAACTCCAAAGCGTTCAAAAAAGTTTTTCAAACTATATAAAAACCGGGTGCTTTTTGGCGAAAGCCTGAGTAATAAGCGCTGTTTTTTGTTAAGATTTTTTAAATCTATTTTTTCAAAATTACGATTAAAACCATCCCTGTCATTATTCAACTTCGCAAAAATAGCAAGTGAAAACCGGTTGAGGTCCAGGAATTTTTTTAAAGGAGGGTTATCAGCTTCCAAATGACTATAATTAGAATAATCTGCTTTATCATACAGAGAATTTGCAGAGCGAAACAGGCTATCTTCAATGATAAAATAACTGGAACAAATTCGATTACTAAATACCACTTTATAATTCAATCCAATGCGAATGTACAAATCGGTATCTTGACCACTTTTGATGGAGGTATCATAATAACCAACTGTTTCAAAAATCTCTTTTTTTAACACAGTACTTGAACTGTGAAGTATTGATGCTTGATTGCTTGCATTGAAATAATTTAACACACCTTCTTTTTCAAAGTTTTTAGGAAGCGAATAGGGTTTGGTGTAAGATTTATTGTTTTTTATAATTTCCTGTGCTGTGGCAAAAATATATTCTTCAGGGTATTTTTCAATCAAACGGTTTTGTTCTACCAAATAGTGCGGAAACCAAAAATCATCAGCATCAAGCAAAGCAATATAAGTAGTAGTGGCTTTTTTAATCGCAGCGTTTCTACCAGCAGCAGCACCTTGGTTTTCCTGAGAGAAATAGTGAATCCTTTTGTCTTCAAACGATTTAATGATTGCCTCACTGCCATCTGTTGAGCCATCGTTGACAATGATTATTTCAAAGTCAGTAAATGTCTGGGCCAACACAGATTCAAGTGTTTTGGCAATGTGCTGTTCTTTGTTATAAACGGCTATGGCTACTGAGAATTTAGGCATTTTGGGTTTAAGGTTCAAGTTTCAAGGTTGCAAAGTAATACAATCGGTATAGATCAAATAAAAAGAGAGACGGGCTGCTGCTCTTCAGGTTTTTTAATATGGCTTTTTCAAATGTTTTTATGGTTTTCATAAATAGATTGAGTGCTCCATTTTTTTTTAGGCTTTGATAAGCTTTTTGAATGGGCCGGTAATCTTCTGGGATTTTATTTTCTTTTTCAAATTGGTATAAGGACTCCAATCCTTTTTTGGTTTTTTCTATAAAGGATTCACTGCTTTCAAGTCCAAGATGGATAATAGGGTTATTAATATGTAAAACTGTTACTTGAATTTTTTCCAGGTTTTGAGCAAAAAGTACATCCACGCCATACACATTGTCATGAAAATTATTAGCATTTAAAAATACACTTTTTTTAATCAGAAAACATTGTGAGATTATCGAAAGATAGGGCATTTTTTCACGTTCAGAAATTGGTTTTGCTTCGCGGGCTTTGCCGTATTTCCATCGCAATAGTTTATCACTTTTCGGTTTTGAATTTTCATAAGTAATTCCGCCAAAAACAACATCGGCTGTTTGGTTTTCAACTTCAAAATTTTTGATAAAATCATTATTTTTTGGTAGCACATCGGCATCCATAAAGAGTAAATTGTCAAAATGAGCCCTTTCAGCAAGTGCTTGCCTGGTGGCTGTTCTGCCTTTATTTTGAGTATTTTGTAAATAATAACAATTAGCCACCTTTTCAATGGATCTATTGGCTTCTGTGATTTCTGAATTTGACGAACAATCATCAAGAACTAGAATTTCAAATGGAAAGGGTATATTTTCTAACTGCTTTGAAAGGATTTCAACCAGAGCTGTTATGTTGTAGTTGTATGTGGGTATCAGGATAGAAAGCATCGCTTTGGATTAAACAGTCTTTTGCACGACCTCAAATATCTGGTTTTCATCACATTTCAATGTTTTGGAAGGATATTTTAATATGAGTGCATAATCGTGAGTCGCCATAAGGATGGTATTGCCGTTATTGTTGATTTCTTGTAGAACCTCCATTACTTCAACAGACGTTTGAGGGTCGAGGTTACCAGTGGGTTCATCGGCGAGGATGAGTTCTGGGTCGTTTAACAAAGCGCGAGCAATCGCCACACGTTGCTGCTCTCCACCTGAAAGTTGGTAAGGAAACTTAAAGCCTTTGGTTTTCATAGCAACTTTATTCAGAACATCTTCCACTTTATTGTCCATCGCTTTTTTATCTGTCCAGCCGGTGGCTTTGAGCACAAACAATAAGTTATCATTGACCGTTCTGTCATTGAGTAATTTAAAATCCTGAAACACCACGCCCAGTTTTCTGCGTAAAAAAGGAATGTCTTTCTCTTGTAGTGTTTTAAGATTAAAATCTACAATTTCGCCTTCGCCCTCTATCAAAGGAATATCACCGTAAAGTGTTTTCATAAAGCTACTTTTCCCGGTTCCGGTTTTACCTATGAGATAGACAAATTCTCCCTTTTCAATAGAAACATTTACTTCAGAAAGTATGAGGGTTTCTCGTTGATAAATAGAGGCGTCTTTTAAATATAAAACAGGTTTTGACATGGCGGTTGTGTGCTTTGCAGCGAAATTACAAGATATTTTCTTTATGCTAACGAAAAAGATTCTAAAATCATATTCAAAATTATTAATACATATAGTAGTAAGATACTAGTTTTAAGACCTAAGACTTTAGTACCATGTTTCAATTCACAAACTCACTCCCTGTTAATCCGCATCTTTCTTTGTGTTCTGTATAGGTTAGTTCTAACGGTGACTGTGACGGTTTCATTTACAATTTCCGGTAAAGGAATTTTTGCGACTTCTGTTTTCTTAAATGTCTTATTGAAAATTTCTTTGTCGGTTTCAATGGTTATTAAATAATCTGAGTCAATCACTCCCTCAACAGGATTGATGCGTATTCCTAGTATAGATTTATCCTCATTAATTTCATAAGGGGCATCATATTTGGGTGCGTTTGGAATAGAGTCACGTTCTATTTTTGGACGTTTTTTTGCAGGCTTTGGAAAGCATTCTTCGGTGGGTAAACTGGGGTCAATGCTTAATTTTACAAATCCATTTTTATCTGGTTTTAAAGTGGTTCCCGGTTTTAAAAGGATGCGTTTTCGCGCTTTAAAGTTGACGGTTGTTGAATCTCTAAAGGTTTGGTTTGTGATTTCGATTTGATAGGGTGATGAGAATAATTTAAAATCAAAACGGTAAAAATCTCTCCCTGATATATCTACGATACCTTTGTCTAGCTGCATTTCGTGAGCCATTTTTACAGCTTTGTAAGCATCAACTCTACCGGCACCCAATTTCATTTTAAAGGGCTCGTTGCCAGGAAGGTTTTCAATATCTGCAGAACTCAGTTTAAGAATGCTCTCGACTTCAGCACTTGCCAAACAGTAATTTGCAGACCAAATAAGCCCAATAACACCCGTTACAAAAGCCGCTGAAGCTGAAGTCATTCCCACAAACAGTTGATCTTCATAACCACAATCCGGCCTTCCCATATTAAAAGTTTCAGCAGGTGCAGATATATCTACTGCCAGGTTGTGTTGTGCGCCATATTGTGAATTGATGGCATACAATTTATTAAAAGAGCCTTCCTCATGCATTCTCAACCTTGAGACGTGTCTATCTTTAAGTTTGCTCGCGATGATACCATATTTTTCATCTTCAATAATACAATCTTCATAATGACCACATTCTGCAAACACTTTGGTGACAGAAATTACTCGTTTATATGAAGCCGGATAGGCATAGTTGGATGCATAATCTCTAAGATATTGGTTGCATTTTTTTGAGTTTCCGGCGCTGGAAACAATAATAATTCCCTCATCATACCATTCATTGATGCGTTCTTGCACATTTTGGTGATAAGCACCAAACCCACATAGAGCCCAACTTGCATTGATAACTTTTGCACCTGCATCAACAAGTTCTTGTAGGTTATCAAAACGTCCATAACCTGTCGCAATGAGGTCACAATCTGAACAAATACCGGGAATTCCATATCCATTGTCTGCTCTTGCTCCAATAATGGAGGCAATACCGGTGCCGTGATAACATACTGTTCCACCAGTTTTTTTGAAGTATTTCAAATAATTACTCACTCTTCCGGCCAAGTCGATATTTGTTGAATCTATCCTGCCATCAGAAATGCCAATTACCACTTTTTTATCTCCTTGGGTTATTCCCCAGGCTCCTGGGGCATTAATTAAATCTAGCCCGGTCATTGGATATGGGACTCCCAAATTTTCTACCGGACTGGTAGTTCCATAATCATTAGGGTAAAATGTATTTGGAGTTGGGAAATATTCACCAATTCTTGTGTATTTTTTAGGTTGTTGATTTTGCAATTGCCCAAGAAGCAAATCACTGTTTGTACTAACACGATATACATTTATTAACATTTCCCGTTGAGTATTTGGAAAAGCATGTTGAAAAGTATAGACTTTATATCTTGAAAATAGTTCAGTTTCCTTGTTGTTTTTTGGATTAACTATTTGAAGTGAGCCATCACTTTGTCTAGTTATATTTAAAGTCTCCGGATTTGAAATAGTAACGTGGTAATGATACACCTCTTTTTGATTTTGTCCATAAAAAACAAAACCAAAACAAAGAAAAAGATAGCTTAAAAATTTAGTCATGTTCAAGTATTTCAACCCTTTTTGATAGTGTATCAATTAGTTTTTGTTGAGCGATAGTATGAAGAGTCAATTCCTCAATTTTTTCAAGAAGTAAAAGATTCATTTCTTTTAAAGAGAGTCCGTTCCGGTCAATTTCTTCAGCAGAAGGTATCATTGGTAAGTGATGGTGTTTTTGAATAAATTGTTCAATTTCTGGCAAAGATAGAAATTGGTATTCAGGGTTTAATTTGGATTGACCAGTAAAGTATTTTTCAAACACATAATCTGGAGCGACTGCTCCTTCTAGGTCAACCAACACTTCTTGAGTGTGAATGGTGCCTTTAACTGTAAGCATAGCATCAGGAGTTTTGGTGTTTATGCCTATATAACCGTTTTGAGATTCGGTAATGTTTTTAAAGGTCTTATTGTTTTGGCTATAGCCAAAAGGTAAAGCAAATAATACAAAAGTAATGAGAAGGAAGGTTTTCATAATTTTAAGTTTTTAAGAATCTATCTGAAAATTAGGATTCTAAAACGAATCTACAACTAGAAAGCCCAATTTACAAAAATCAAAAGCAACATTAACAAAATTCTCACGTTTAAAATGAACAAAATAAATGGAGAATCCAATATCTTTGGTCAACAATAAACCCACACACTATGATTAAAAGGCTCATTCTATTTTTTGGCTGTATTTTTCTTTTTACCACGGCTGTTTTTGCACAACAATCGGCTGTTTATACTAATGATTTTGCGGCTTTTCAAAATGCATTGACCCTCTTTCAAAACAAACAATACAGTGCAGCCCAGTCACAATTTTTAAAAATTGAAAGAGCGACCACAAATGAAAGTGTCAAAGCAGATTGTGCCTATTATGCAGCAAATGCAGCCATAAGATTAAACCAACAAGGCGCAGAACAAATGATGGAAGATTTTGTAGCTAATTATCCCACAAGCACAAAGAGAAACTATGCCTTTATGGAAGTGGGAACCTATTATTATGATCTAGGTCGCTATCCGCAAGCAATGAAGTGGTTTGATAAAGTAAATGAAAGCAATTTGAGTTTCGCTGAACGCGAAAAGTTTTATTTTCAAAAAGGATACACTAATTTTCAAAACAAACGCACCACCGAAGCTCAAAAATACTTCAACCGCATCACTACCTCAAAAGAATATGGAGCTCAGGCAAAATACTATTTGGGTTATATGGCCTATGAAGGAGATGATTATCAGCAAGCCAATCAGTTTTTTGAGGGTATTGCAGGTGATGAGCGCTTATCAGAAAACCTCTCTTACTTTCAAGCAGATATGAATTTTAAATTGGGCAATTTTGAAGAAGCCATCCGTTTGGGAAAAGATCAATTTGGAAAATCAAATGCACAGGAAAAATCGCAACTTTCAAAAATCATTGGTGAAAGTTATTTCAATTTGGGACAATATGAAGCAGCCATCCCATATTTAAAAGAATACAAAGGCTTACGCGGAAGGTGGAACAACACCGATTACTACCAATTGGGCTATGCTTATTATATGCAAAAAGACTATGCAAACGCCATAGCTGAATTCAATAAAATTATTGATGGTCGCAATGCAGTTGCTCAAAATGCCTATTACCATTTGGGCGATTCCTATCTCAAACAAAACAAAAAACAAGAGGCACTTAACGCTTTTAAAAATGCTTCAGAGATGAGTTTTAGTGCGCAGATTCAAGAAGATGCATTTTACAATTATGCCAAATTGAGTTATGAAATAGGGAATGCATATACCTCTGTGCCACAAGTGCTCACTGCATTTTTGGAAAAATACCCGCAAACAAATAACAAAGCCGAAATTGAAGATCTCCTCATTGACTCTTACATTTCTTCAAAAAATTACAAAGCTGCGCTCGATTTACTCGAAAACAACAAAAACTTCAGTAACAAACTCGCTTATCAAAAAGTTGCCATTTTACGCGGATTGGAATTGTATGAGGAACGAGATTATACACAGGCAAAAGCACATTTTGAAAAGTCACTTAAAGAGCCACGCGATGCAAAATATACGGCACGTGCCACCTTTTGGAAAGCAGAAAGTGATTTTCAACTGAATAATTTTGAACAATCACTCATTGGATTTAGGCAGTTTCAACAACTCCCTGAAAACAAAAACACTCCAGAATCAATAAACAGCAACTACCACCTTGCTTATACGCAGTTTAAAACAAAAAACTATATTGAAGCCATTACGGCTTTTCAAAACTTTCTTGCACAACCAGGTATAGACCCTGCACGTCAAAAAGATGCCAATCTGCGGCTTGGAGACAGTTATTTTGTGAGCAGTCAATACTGGCCCGCGATGGAAAGCTATAACAAAGTGATTGCCGCCGGCGGTGCCGAGGCAGACTATGCGGCATTTCAAAAAGCCATCAGCTATGGATTTGTTGACAGAACAGCTACCAAACTGGAAGAACTCACTGCTTTTGACAGAAATTTTCCCAACTCGAGTTACCGCGATGTGGCGCTTTATGAATTGGGAAATACCCACTTGGCACTTAATAAAAATAATGATGCCATCGATGCTTATGATAAGCTCATAAACAATTTGCCGCGCAGCACTTATGTGCCTAGGGCTTTACTTAAAAAAGGTTTGATTTTAAACAACTCAGAAAAACTTGAACAATCATTAACCGTGTTTAAAAAAGTAGCAAATGATTATCCATCTTCACCAGAGGCCATACAGGCGGTTTCATCTGCCAAGTTGATTTATATCGATTTAGGAAAAGTAGATGAGTATGCCCGCTGGGTACAAACACTTGATTTTGTTGAAGTGGCAGATGCCGAGCTCGATCAGGCGTCCTTTACCGCAGCAGAGAATAAATATTTACAAAATGACCCGCAAGCTGTTACACTTTTAGAAAAATACATTTCAGATTTTCCCAATGGGATTCACAGTTTGCCGGCAAACTTTTATCTGGCTGAACGCTATTTTACCGGGAACCAAAAAGACAAAGCAGTTTCAAATTACACTTTTGTAATTTCCAGAGAGCGCAATGAATTTACCGAGCAGGCTTTGGCCCGTGTTTCTCAAATTCATCTTGAGCGTAATGATTTCGCTAAAGCGATGCCCTTATTAGAACGACTTGAAAAAGAAGGCACTAAAGCTCAAAATATCATTTACGCACAATCCAACTTGATGAAAGCCTATTATGAAGCAGAAAATTATAGGCAAGCAGTTGTCTTTGCTGAAAAAGTACTGAAAGACACTAGTGCAGACCCCAGAGCTAAAAATGATGCACAAAGTATCATTGCGCGCTCAGCAATAAAAACAGGTGATGAAACCAAAGCAAAAAATGCTTATGCTGAAGTTCAAAAAACAGCAAGTGGATCGCTGGCAGCCGAAGCATTGTATTTTCAAGCTTATTTTGAAAACAAAGATGGGTTTTATCAACAGTCAAATGGGAGTGTTCAAAAACTGGCTAAAGATTTTTCAGGATATAAAATTTGGGGCGGAAAAGGGCTTGTAGTGATGGCTAAAAATTTCTATGCTCTCAAAGATGCTTTTCAAGCAACTTATATTTTAGAAAGTGTGATTGAAAACTTTGCAGACTTCCCTGAAATAATAGAAGAGGCAACCAGCGAACTCAGTAGAATAAAAGCTCAGGAAGCAAAAACAAATGCTTCAGTAGAAACCAATTAATTAGTGTTTCAAGCTTGCCTACCGAAGATTTATCGTAGGTAAGTTTCAAGTTTTTAATTTAAACAACGTCAATAATCAATAGTCAATAATCAATATGTATAAAACCTTCAGATTTTACTTAATACTGTCATTTCTTTTTACAGCGACATCCCTTTTTGCTCAGGACCCAATAGGGACAGAGGTTATAAATGTTGTGAAACCCTACACACCCACTGTTTCTGATGCTTTTAAAATCAAGGAAACACCAGATATGCAAGACTCGCAAAACGAAGAAAAAAAGGAAGTACAATACAGTATTTTTTCTGTACCTGTGGCTTCCACCTTTACTCCTGCAAAGGGAAAGGCAACAACCGTAGAACGCAAAAAACCTGAAAAAATATTCACCAATTATGCGACTTTGGGCTTTGGAAATTTTACTTCTGTTTTAGGCGAGTTTTACAGCCGTTTTGAAGTGAATCGCGATGACCAAGTGGAGCTGTTTTTTAAACACAACTCCTCTCAAGGTGGCATTGATGAAGTATTGCTGGATGACAAATTTTACAACACTTCTGTAGATGTAAACTATAAAAGTAATGGTCGTTTTATGAGCTATACTTTTGGGGCGGGAATCTTACATCAATTATACAACTGGTATGGACTATCGCCCGAGTTTAGAGCAGAAAATCAAGTTCAAATTGCTAATGATGCAGGTGTTGATCATTCCTTTTTTGGAATTGCTCTCAACGGAAATTTTAAAATGCAGGATTCACCCTTTTCAGGAGGCGATGTGCTTTTGAGATACTTTGGTGACTCATACAGCTCTTCCGAAATTAATTTTATTGCCAAACCCGAGTTTCTCTTTGACCTCGGTGGGCAGGACGTGGGAGTTAATGTTGATTTAAATTACCTTACCGGAAGTTTTGATAAAAGCTTTTTTGATCCCGAAGTGGATATCAAATACAGTTACCTCAACGCCGGGCTTAACCCGTTTATAAAATTTCAGAACGATGATTTTTCATTAATCTTAGGGGCTCAAGTTGTTTTTGGAATGGATACAGAAAATAGTGAAAGCGATATGTTTATTTATCCAAAAGTGACTGCTTCTTATAAGTTGGTTGATGAATATATAACCCTTTATGCCGGAGCTGATGGTGGCCTGGATCAAAATTCATATTACGATTTTTCACAAATAAATCCGTTTGTCTCTCCCACACTTTTTGTGGCACCCACAGACAGGCAATATGAAGGATTTGCAGGCGTTAAGGGAAAATTTACAAACACGGTGAGCTACAATTTAAAAGGCAGTTATAAAAGCGAAATAAACAAACCCCTCTTTTTGTCAAATCCATTATTTAGCTCATCTCAAAACCCGGAGGGATATGAATTTGGAAACTCCTTTGGAATTGTTTATGACGACGTTAATACCTTAGAGATTTTTGGCGAATTGCAAGCAGAAGTAGCTACAAATGTAACTCTTGGAGTCAACGCAAGTTTTTTTAACTACAACCTTGATTTGCTACCTGAAGCCTTTAACCTTCCTGAATTAAAAGCAACCGTTTTTGCAAATGCGGCTTTTACCGAAAAAATTTATGGCGGTTTGAGTTTGTTTTATGTGGGCGAGCGAAAAGACTTAATTAGTTTTGATCCGTTTTTACCGGTTCAACCTTTAAATAAAACATTGGATGGGTACTTAGATTTAAACCTTCACGCGGGCTATCACATCAATCAGCAACTTACAGTATTTTTGAAAGGAAGCAATCTTTTGAGCGATAATTATGAAAAATGGCTGAACACACCTGTGCAAGGAATTCAAGTGTTAGGCGGTGCTACATATAAGTTTGATTGGTAACCAATTCCCCGCGAAGGCGGGGATCTCGTCCATCAAAAGCAAAAAAGTAAATTGATTTCAATTCAAAAAGCACAGTAATGAGTATTTAGCTCATATGTTTTAGCACCTAGCACCTCACAATTTCCGCGTTAACCATTTTCCATCAACCATTTTCCCAGTCTCTCTAAAATCCTTATTTTTACCACCCAATCAATCCTTTAAAACAATGAAACCTTTTCTTCTATTTATTTCAGCCCTTTTTCTAATTTCTTGCAGTGAAAAGCAGGTTGCAGACCTTTTGGTTATCAATGCCAACATCTATACAGTAAACGATACCTTTGACAAAGCCGAAGCTTTTGCAATTCAAAATGGTAAAATTATTGAAGTGGGGACTTCTTCCGCTTTAAGCGAAAAATACACAGCAATAGAAACGATTGACTTTGACGGAAAAACCCTCCTTCCCGGGTTTATTGATGCACACGCCCATTTTTATGGATTGGGTCTCAATCAGCGAGTTGTCAATCTTGTGGGAGCCGCAAGTGTTGATGAAATGATTGAAAGGGTTGTGGCTTTTCAGGAAGAAAAACAAGTTGATTTTATTGAAGGTCGCGGTTGGAACCAAAACCTTTGGGAAGTTAAAGAGTTTCCCACAAAAGAAAAGTTGGATGAACATTTTCCCGATATACCCGTAGTACTCACGCGCATCGATGGGCACGCTTATCTGGTCAATCAAAAAGCACTAGACTTGGCAGGAATCACCGCACAAACCAAAGCCGAAGGAGGCTATGTTGAAGTAAAAGACGGAAAAATGACCGGTATTCTTATAGATGGAGCGATGGGTGTCATCAAATCCATTGCACCGGATATCAGTTTAAGTTATTCTGCTCAAGCTCTTAAAGACGCTCAGGAAATTTGCTTCTCTTATGGGTTAACAACAATCAATGACGCAGGTTTAGATAAAGAAATAATTTATTTAATTGATAGTCTGCAAAAAGCAGGAGAAATCGATATGCGCATTTATGCCATGATTTCAAACACGCCAGAAAATCTTGATTATTTTTTGACCAGGGGCGTCATTAAAACCGATAAACTCAATGTACGTTCTGTAAAAGTATATGGAGATGGGGCATTGGGCTCACGTGGTGCAGCATTAAAAGAACCTTACATTGACCACCCGGGACATTATGGGATTTTTGTAACTCCTGTGGACGAAATTCACGATTTAGCAAAACGAATTTCTGAATCAAACTATCAAATGAATACTCACGCTATTGGTGATTCTGCTAATGTGGTAGTTTTGAAAGCCTACACAGAAGTCCTTGAAAATCAAAATGACAGGCGTTGGAAAATAGAACATGCTCAAGTGGTTTCTGTGGAAGACTTTGATTATTTCAAAAACGGAATCATTCCCTCGGTGCAGCCCACACACGCCACTAGTGATATGTATTGGGCAGAAGATCGGGTTGGAGCAGATAGAATGAAAGGTGCCTATGCTTATAAAACGCTTCTTGAAAAAGCCGGTATTGTAGCTCTAGGAACGGATTTCCCTGTGGAACACGTAAGCCCATTCTATACATTTTATGCGGCTGTTGCCCGAAAAGATCTGGACCAATATCCTGAAAATGGTTTTCAAAAAAATGATGCCTTAACAAGAGAAGAAACCCTCAAAGGGATGACCATCTGGGCCGCTTTTTCCAATTTTGAAGACCACGAAAAAGGAAGTATTGAGGTGGGTAAATTTGCCGACTTCATCGTCCTTGATAAAGATATTATGACCTGTGATGAAGATGAGATTCCAAACATCGCAGTAGAAGCAACTTTTGTTGGAGGCAAAATGGTGTTTAAAAAAGAATAATAATCAACCCTCTCAGGGTTTTTAAACCCTGAGAGGGTTGTGTTGTTTATGTTGTTTGAAAATTTTATTTCCCTCCTTTCGCCTGGAGATCTTCTACACAAAGCGGGTCTAAGTCACTTTCCATAGATTTACTCAATAATGCAGAGGTGATGGCAGTTCTTCCTCCTGAGGTTTCAAAATACATCAGACAATCTTCCACTATGCAGTGTTTGCTGTTTTGTGTATCTTCATGTTCCTGATGTATATCGTCGAGTTGTAGGTTTACCAATCCCAATAAATGCCCAAACTCATGATTTAATGTGGTTCTTTCAGTTAGTGGAATATTAATTCCGTTTGAAATAGCAATGTCCAAGATGGTTTTTTTGTAAATTACAATAGAAGTGTTACGGTAAGCAGAGCCTAAGGTAACTCGGTTGGGTGTATCATTACTCGAGCTTTTGTTTGAGAAAAAAATATAAACTGCCAAGTTACTACCCTCATTGTATATCGTTCTGTTTTCATCTTCAATGCTAATAATTTTATTGATATTGAAAGAGGTGCCTTGTGGTGTGGGAATCACAGTTTGTATAATTGTAATTCCTTCCGGTTTGTTAAGACGTTCCTCAATAAAGTCTGTTAATGAGCTGATGGTGCCTTCTTCAGGCTGGAAGCCTTCAGGATAAACAAATTCAAGCGTAAGACTTTTAAATTCGGTATCTCTTAAAAAATCTTCAGAAGAAGAGCCGGTAGTTTGTTTGTTGGCAATTGTTAAATCTTCAGGCGGATTGTTATCCTCTTTTTTACAAGCAGTTAGTAAAAAAAGTAAAATCAAACTCAAGAAAAAACGTGAGTAACTGATTTTGAAAATGTGGTTTATCATAAAAAACTTTTATATTGATTACAACTCTATTTATGTACGATTATTTTACAGTGAGAGTTTTGCAAGATAATCATAATGGACGCCTTCTGCAATTAGGCCACATTTTAAACCTGCCCCTTTGGCAAGTTTTTTAAGTCTTTCAAAATCGAGATACAACCACTCAAAATTGTCTGTCACTTCCCCTTTATAGCTCATTTTAAAGGTGAGTTCGCCATAGTATTCCTTTTCGGTTGGAACCCAAACACCGCCGTCCACATCAACGTCAAACATATAAATAAGATCACTGGAATCGATTAAAATTTGTCCGCCGGGATTGAGAAGATTTTTGAGGTGTTTTAAATACATCGGTGCTTTTTCCAGATTTTCAAAAATCCCTGTGCCGTTCATTAATAGGAGAATGGTGTCATATTTTTCGGTTACATCCAGTAGGTCTGTAACTTTAGCGTTTTTGATTCCTCTTAGATTGCACACTTCAATCGCTCCGGGTGAAAGGTCTATGGCAGTGACATCCATTCCCTTTTCCTGTAAATGCAAAGCGTGACTACCTGCACCGCAGCCCATATCAAGAATTTTTCCCTTAGTAAGATCTAATGCTTTCTGCTCTATACCGGGCATTTCTTCAAAATCTCTGAAAAAATAGGGTAGAGGTAATACGTCCTCTTCAGAAATGTTGGTTTCAGTTAGGATATCTTCTGTATATCTTTTGTGAAAAAAATCCAACAAGGCTCTACCTAAAATGTCTTTTTGCATGTGTATCTTTGTTTAATGGAAAAAATCCTGAAACAACTCCCGGCGCGTGCCAAAGATAAGCATAACGAGCATAAAAAGTTTTTTGTTAAGCTCAGGAAAAAGCCTCCCAAAAATCTGGATTTAGTGATGCAACACTTACACGATGAAGAGTTTCAGCAAACTGATTGTCTAAGTTGTGCCAACTGCTGTAAAACAACAGGTCCTTTGTTTACAGTTAAAGACATTGAGCGCATTTCTAAGCATTTTAAAATGAAGCCGCAACAGTTTATTGATACTTTTTTACGTATCGACGAAGAGAATGATTATGTGTTGCAAAGTGTGCCTTGTGCCTTTTTGGGAGCTGATAATTACTGTTCTATTTATGATGTGCGTCCCAAAGCCTGTCGCGAATTCCCCCACACAGACCGTAAAAAATTCCAACAGATTTCAAATTTGACCTTGAAAAATGTGGCCATTTGCCCGGCGGCGTTTAATATAGTGGAGAAGATGATGAATACTTTAGAAAATAGAAAATAGACAATTTTGTTCAAATGGTTTTTGGGTCATTATTCCAGCGTTGTCGCTATATATAACAATTCAAAAAGAATCGCCCAGTTTTTTATAAAGTGCATGGCTTCCAGCATAACGATTTCCCTTTTTTTGACAGCCCAGAATTTGTGTAACATAAACGATGCCACTGCAAGAAAAACACACAAAGCAATGATGCCCTCAATGATAAAATAACCACTAATAAGTGTCAATCCTCCTGTAACCAGCAAAATTCCGCTTAAAAGTACCATCAATTTAGGTGCTATTAGCGATCTGTTATTGGCATATTCTTTTAAAATATGGGTGTTGTAAAAATGATTGACCCCGTTGAGGAGAAAAAACAACCCCAAAAGAATAAGTAGTATTTGTTTGATCATTCTGGTAAAATTTCTTTGTGGTTCTTTGTGTCCTTGTGCCTTAGTGGTTTAAAAATATTTTCAAAATAAACTATAACACATCTCTTATTTCAGCCATTTTATTAAACATAGCCTTGGCAAAAGGGCACAGCGGAATGATTTTCAAACTGTTTTCACGTGCATAGTCCACCGCAGCCAGCACCATTTTTTTGCCAACTCCCTGCCCATTGAATTCAGAATTTACTTCTGTGTGGTCGATGATGAACCTCTCTTTGCCTGCCCAAGAATAGGTCATTCTACCGGCTTCTTTTCCGTCAGAAACGGCTTTAAAAAACCCTTTGGTTTCCCGGTTGATTTGTTCTATTTCCATTTCTTTATTGATTCTTTTTATAACTCAATGCCCCAGACGGGCATTTACTCACTTGACTCATCAATTCCTCTGATGTGGCGTTTTCCATCTTAATCCACGGGCGATCTTTGGGATTGTACACTTTTGGTAGGGTTCTAACGCACACTCCAGAATGAGTACAAAGCGCAGGTTTCCAAAAAATGGTGATTTCACCGTTTGAATATTCATTTACTTTTTCCATAATCTAAAAGGTTTTGTTATGTTTTTTAAATTTAAACTCATTACTAGACTACTCAGCATTATAAATCATATACTCCTTCCTCATTCCATCATACTTTTTTAACCCTTCTTTCCAGGTTGCTCTTATTTGTTCGTTGTTCATTCCTTGTTCAATTTGTTGTTGCAAGGTCTTGGTTCCGGCAAGAGTGGTAAAGAAATTAGTGAAAAACGCAGCTTGCTTTCCGTAATCGTGGTAAACATCAATGAGCCATTGCAGGTTGAGATGGTCAAGCTGTTCTTCTTCTCTCAAATCCATGCCATAACACAATTGCCCGTTAAATTTAGGATTTTTTGCTCCTTCATTGGGTTGTGGGGTAAAGGTGAAGGTATATTTATCTTTGGGTAGCGTGGGGCTGCCAAAAACTTGAAATTGCATATCGGTTCCGCGTCCTTCACTGAGCGGTGTGCCTTCAAAAAAACACAAGCTTGGATAGAGGTTTATTGCCTTTTCATTGGAAAGATTTGGTGAGGGTTTTATGGGCAGTCTGTATGTCATACTTCGGGTGTAGTCTTTTACCGGGACAATCTCGAGTTCACATTTCACGCCATTTTCCAGCCAGCCCTCGCCATTAATCATCTGGGCATATTCCGCAATAGTCATTCCATGTACAACGGGAATGGGGTGCATACCCACAAAGCTTTTATGTTCCGGTTCCAAGATGGGTCCGTCGATGTAATGAATGTTAGGGTTTGGCCGGTCGAGGATTAAAAGCGGAATTCCGGCTTCTGCACAAGCTTCCATCACATAGTGCAAGGTAGAAATATAGGTGTAGAAACGCGCCCCCACGTCCTGGATGTCAAAAATCATCACATCGAGGTCTTTCATTTGCTCAGGGATGGGTTTTTTATTGCTTCCGTAGAGTGAAATGATGGGTAACCCGGTTTTAGAATCTTTACCGTCTTTAATGATTTCACCGGCATCTGCTGTACCTCTAAAACCGTGCTCGGGGGAAAAAACTTTAGTCACCTGAATGTTATGAGCCAAAAGCGAATCCACCAAATGGGTGCGTTTGCTGAACACCCATCTTTGGGTTTGGCGTTGTTGATATGACCTTGTATTTTCATCCCAGTAATCCTCCATGAAGATAAAATTTTCAGGTCTAAAAACCACACTGGTTTGATTGGCAATAATACCCACACGCTTGTCTCTCAAAAACGGAAGGTAAGCCGCGGTTTGGTTAGCACCCACAACCGGATAAGTAGTAACTTCGCTTTCTTCAAATGTGGTTTCAACATTGAAATTCTTTTCCTGACCTTTACAGGAAATAGAAATGAAGACCACGAGCATCAAAAATAAAGTGGTATTTTTGGGCATCATAAAAAATAGGATATTGAATTTTGAGTTTTTCATAGCAAAACGTATCATAAGGTCTAAGGACTATAAAAGTAGTATATCGGCACCAATAATAAAAATTGCAATTACCGCTATTGCTTTAGGGGTTATTATGATGCTTGTGTCTATTGCTACTGGAGTGGGATTGCAACAAAAAGTGCGTGAAAAAGTTTCTGCTTTTAATGGTGATATTATCATTTCTCATTTCGACACCAATTTTTCTAATGATTCCCAGAACCCCATTTCAATAAACCAGCCGTTTTACCCTGAATTCAAAGAGATTCCTGAAATCAAACACATTCAAATAACAGCTTTGAAAGGTGGAATCATACGAACAGAAACCGATTTTGAAGGTGTTGTTGTTAAAGGTGTAGGTGACGATTACAACTGGCAGTATTTTGAGGAATTCCTCAGAGAGGGTCGTTTACCGGAATATGGAGAAACACTGAATGATGAAATTTTACTTTCTGAATATATTTCAAAGAGACTGGATTTAAAAATAGGGGACCGGGTAATCACTTATTTTTTTGATGAAGATAGTAAAGACAGGCCCTTAAGGCCACTAGGTTTTACACTTGTTGGAATTTATAACAGTGGTTTTCAAGAGTTTGATGAGAGTTATTTGATAGCTGATATAAGACATATTCAGCGTTTAAATCGCTGGGAATCAGATCAAATAGGCGCTTTTGAATTGTTTGTAACCGATTTTAAAAAAATACAAGAAACTGGCAATAAAGTCTATTATAATGTAGATTCCACACTTGATACCCAAACGATAAGAGATAAATATTATTCTATTTTTGAATGGTTGGATTTATTTGATTTCAACATCGCACTCATCATTGGAATTATGATTCTTGTAGCGGGTATCAATATGATAACGGCATTACTGGTATTAATTCTTGAGCGAACCAAAATGATTGGGATTTTAAAGTCCTTGGGAAGCTCCAACTGGAGTATCAGAAAAGTGTTTATTTACAACGCGGTTTACTTAATTGGCGTTGGTTTATTCTGGGGAAATTTGATAGGGATAGGGCTATTATTGGTACAAAAGTATTTAAAACTTTTCCCATTAAATCCAGACACCTATTATGTTACAGAAGCACCGGTCTATCTGGATTTGGGATTTATTTTAATGCTCAATGCCGGAACCTTTTTATTGTGCTTGTTGATGTTGTTGATTCCTTCTTATATCATTACTAAAATTTCACCGGTTAAGGCAATCAGGTTTGAGTAGCTAAATTTTTAATTTTCTTGTTTACTATCTCTGCGACTTTGCTTGAGTTGGATATTGACTTTTTAGCAAATGCACTATACCGCAAAGAAACTATAATCTAAGTAGGCTTAAAAGGCGACCGCTCCTTATGGGCTTTCATCGCTTTAAAACACAATCTTATACTTATGGCCAGCCCCACAAAAGATAAGAACCAAAATGCAGGGTAACTTTGCTGCATCAAAAAGAAGTTATAAAGCCCGTGCAAGACAATTGCAGCGAGCAGTCCTTTTAACTTATATTCTTTCGCTCTAGATTTATATTGCCAGGCAAGACCAAAATAATAACCCATAATAATACCAAAACTGGCGTGAGCAGGGACAGCCGTAAACATTCTTAATATGCCCACTTGCACACCACCCTCTGCGACATATAGGATGTTTTCAATTCCGGCGAAGCCCAGACTTATGATGGCTCCATAGACAATGCCGTCAAAGGGTTCATTAAATTCCTTTTGGCGAAAAGCATAATAACGCAGTATTAAAAATTTGGCAAATTCTTCAGCAAAAGCTACCACAATCAAAGCATATACCGCTACTGAAATGATATTTCCAAAATCTACAGGAATAAACTTTCCAAGAACTAAAGACATAATTACAGCAGGTATGGCACAAAGGACACCCAGCATAAAGCTAATGAACATATGCTTTAACGGCTCACGGTCATAGAGGTCTTTTAGCCAAATAAACAAACCTATTAACGCTCCGGGAGCCAAGGCTAAACCTAATAATAAAAGTACATCCATAAATAGTTCCCCCTCCTTGGGAGGGGGCTAGGGTGGAGGCCTTTTTAAAAAACCACCACCTTGTTATTAATAAAAAACAGGCTGTTTACAAAAAACAATTTTCCATTTTCCCAAAAAGAACGGAACATGACATCATCTACAAAATAAATGATACTGCCTCTTCCCATTTTGTGTTCGCCAAAAACCAGCGAATTTTTCAATCCTTTTAGGGCTTCTTCACCGGCAAAACCACTCACGCGCTGGGCTTCTCCTTCAATATAAGCGACATTGTAGCCGTTTTCCAGAAAACTATAGGAGCTGTTTCCTGCTTTTAATGTAAAATATGTGTCTTGATAGCCAAAAGCTAAAGGGTGTGAAGTATCTACTTTAGTTTTGAAAATACTTCCGGTAATGAAATTTTTTACGCTTTCATTTTCTCTTTGGTCATAAGGTATGAGAAGATTGGGTTCTTCCTTTTCAGTTTCATCTTTCTCATTGCTTTTCAAACCAAAGCCATCCTTGCCGGCAAAAGTGCTTAGTGCATTGTCAATAGCTATAAGTGTTCCGCCTTTACTTACCCATTCATTGATGTTGCCTAAAGTATTTTCATCTAAATATCCCTGATAAAATCCTGAGGGTAAAACCAACACATCAAATTGATCCAAAGTAATATTTTTAAAATAGTCTGTATCTATAGTAGTTACAGGGTAGTGTAATTGTTGTTCAAAAAAGTGCCATAGTGCGCCAAAACTTAATGAAGAGGTGTATCTACCTCTTAGAAGGGCTACTTTAGGCGGGTGAATGATTTTAACATCGGGCGAACCAAAATCGGTTCCGGTGTCTGAGAAGCTGGTCAAGGCTATAAATAACTTTCTTTTGTGTTTGTTGGCAATTTCTGTGACTTTCTGGTCGTAGTTTTCCACCTTTCGGTTATCGCTTTTGGTGATGACGAGACTCCCTCTTTCAAAGCTTTCGCCGGCAATTCCAAATTTCTTTTCGCTAAAGCGCACTTTTATTCCTGCCTGAAGTAATTCAGCTAGAAAAGCGGCATCCTGCATACTGCTCCATTTGCTGATGTATCCGGCAGCATTGGGATTCATACCATTAAGCATAGGTGTTTTTGTTTGAACATCATTGGCAGTTAGAAGAGTCGTGCTAGCCACAGCCTCCAATCCATAAGCGTGTGGTAAGTTCCAGGCGGTAATATCATAAGTAAGCGGAGTGCTCAATTTTGTTTCGGGCTCAAAAAGCGCTTGTACCATTCTTCCTTTAGGTTGGTTGGTGCTCACCACAAGGGCATTTTTTAAGGTCATACTTCCGTTTTTATTGGTTCCATAATGAAAACCGCTGGCGCTTCCACTATTAGCAAAACCATATTTTATCTCGTGTTTGTCAAGTAATTTTGCCAGAGCATTTACTTTATCAGCCTCACCTTGCAATGCATAACTTTTATATTTTAAATTGGGTTTAAAGAATTTCTGGAATTCGGTATTGAGTTTTTTAGCGTTCTGTGACGAAATTTCAACGGTGGAGAGTCCGGTGGTTTTTTGGTGCTCCACTCGGTCCACTAATGTGAGTTCGTAGCCTTCATCTGTATCGATACCCAACCCCGCACGACCGTGACCGGCTTGCTCATAGGTCATACCAATAGCACCCACATAAGTGGGGTAAGTGTCACCATAGCTGGGGTATAACAAATCAAATCGTTCTCTGGTAAAAAATAACCAGCCTTCTTTATCAAAATAGCGGGCGTGGTTTTTTCCAATTTGGGTTTGAAAATCGCGCTGCCAGTCGGTGATAACTTCGTGAAAAGGCTCTGCTGCAGGGGCAAAGTAATAAGGTTCATTGATGCCTTGCTCATGAAAATCAACGTGAATGTGTGGCATCCACTGGTTGTATATTTTTAATCGTTGTTGTGTTTCCACTTGTGTGGCCCACGCCCAGTCACGGTTAAGGTCAAAGAGGTAGTGATTGGGCCTTCCGCCCGGCCAGGGCTCCATATGTTCTGCGGCAACCTGAAGCGCATTGTATGGTGTTGATTTTACCTGATTGTACCAGTTGACATAGCGATCGCGACCATCCGGATTCAAATTGGGATCTATAATCACAACTGTATTTTCCAGCCAGGCTTGTTTTTGAGTAATCAATTCATAAACGGTTTGCATGGATGCTTCAGCACTGGAAGCTTCATTGCCGTGCACATTATAACTCAACCAGACGATGGCAATCTCCGGATTTGCAGTTCCTTCAGCCAAACCAATTTGTTTTAGGTTGTTTGTGCGGATGGTTTCAATATTTTTTAAATTGTTTTCTGAAGTTACGATTGCATAAGTTAATTTGCGTCGTTCATTGGTTTGTCCATAATTGTGGTAAGTTACCAAGGAACTATTTTCGGCAACGTGGTTGAAATAGTTAACAATATCTGCGTGTCGGGTGAATTGGGTGCCGATTTCATATCCCAAAAAAGCTGAGGGGGATTGGAGATTTTGCCCAAATCCGACACTAAAAATAATTAGGAAAAGAAGGGAAAGGAGAATTTTTTTCATTTTGAAGAAGTTGTTTTAATATTTTGTGGTGCTAAAACTACTAAAAACAACGTTAATTCACTTTAAGATTAACGGAATTTTTAAGAAAATAAACAGGCAAAAAACTATCTTTGATTTTCGTTTTAAACTCATTATGCCCGAAGACTGTATTTCGTATCATAAAACAGGATATTTTTCCAATCTTATTATTGACTATCTCGCACAAGATGAGTCTGTTAAACCTTTATTCAATCGTTTTCCAGAAAGTCCCCAATTTCTAAATCAATTACTTGAGAAGAAAAAAAATTTCTCTTTAGAAAATAGGGCTATGTTAATTGATATTTTAAATAGACAATATCAAATTAGTACACCTTCTGATACCATTATAGAAAATATAAAAGCACTAAAAGACCCAAATACATTTACAATCACTACCGGCCATCAACTTAATTTATTTACAGGGCCTTTGTATTTCTTATTCAAGATTGTTTCAACTATTAATTTGTGTAAAAAATTAAAAGAAGCCAATCCTAAATACCAATTTGTTCCTGTTTATTGGATGGCTTCTGAAGATCATGATTTTGACGAAATCAATTTTTTTAATTTCAAAAGAAAGAAAGTAGTTTGGGAACTTGAGGCTAGTGGTGCCGTAGGCGAGCTCTCCACCAAAGGCTTGGAAAAGGTATTTGAGTCGTTTGCTGAAATGCTAGGAAATGCTTCCAATTCTGAAAAATTAAAAGTACTTTTTAAAGAATCCTATCTTAAACACAGCAACCTCTCTGAGGCGACAAGGTATCTTGTTAATGAACTTTTTGGGGAATATGGGTTGATTATTATCGATGGGAATGAGAAAAAATTAAAACAACAGTTTGCTCCTTATATCAAAGATGAATTATTTAATAAAACTTCTTCTGAGTTTGTTGCCAAAACAAATAAGGTTTTAAACGCCCTCCCGGGTAAAAATTACAAATTGCAGGTGAACCCACGGGAAATTAATTTGTTTTATCTCAAAAAAGGGCTACGCGAAAGAATTATCGAAAAGGAAGGTGTCTTTTTAATCAATAACACAACGCTAAAATTTAGTAAGGAGAGTTTGTTAACTGAAATCGAAAACCATCCGGAGCGGTTCAGTCCCAATGTTTTATTGAGGCCGCTATATCAAGAAGTAATTTTACCCAATTTGTGCTACATAGGTGGAGGTGGAGAGTTAGCATATTGGCTTCAATTAAAGCTATATTTTGAAAAAATGGATGTGAGCTTCCCAATCTTGTTGTTGCGAAACTCCGCATTGCTGCTTTCGGAAAAACAAAAAAATAAAATTGAAAAATTAGACCTTTCAATAGATGACTTGTTTTTACCTAAACACCAATTGGAAGAAAAAGTAACCCGACAAATTTCTGAGGTGAAAATTGATTTTTCGCTACAGCGAAATCATTTACAACAACAATTTGAAGAATTGTATAAACTTGCTGAAAAAACTGACAAATCATTCAAAGGCGCAGTGGCAGCACAGGAAAAAAAGCAACTTAACGGACTTGATACACTTGAAAAACGATTGCTGAAAGCACAAAAAAGAAAACTTTCAGATCATTTAGAACGCGTCACAAAACTTCAAAACGAACTCTTCCCAAATGGAAGTCTGCAAGAGCGCAATGCTAATTTTTCTGAGATTTATCACGATTATGGAGAGGACTTGATTCCTCAATTGTTTAGAGCCTTAAACCCACTTGAACTCAAATTTAAATATGTTGTTTTGAAATAAGAGTTTAGTTTGCGCAGAAAGTAAAAGATTTAAGAAATATAATTCCAAATATTTTTATACTTCGTCAATTGCGTATAGGTATTTTTAATTGCCAGATGTTCCGGTTTAGCAAGTGATTGGTCTTGTTTTAAAACTTGCCAGGCATAGCTGCGGGCAATTTTAAGAATGTCGCCATCTTTCATAATATCTGCAATTTTGAGTTGTAAAACCCCGCTTTGCTGAGTTCCCATCATATCGCCGGGGCCTCTAAGTTTTAAATCTACTTCAGAGATTTCAAAGCCGTCGTTTGTGCGAACCATTGTTTCTAAACGTGTTTTGGCATCGTTTGAAAGTTTAAAGGAGGTCATCAAAATACAATAACTTTGATCTGCCCCGCGACCCACACGTCCTCTAAGCTGATGGAGTTGTGACAATCCAAAGCGTTCAGCACTTTCAATAATCATCACACTGGCATTGGGAACATTGACGCCCACTTCAATAACAGTCGTGGCGACCATTATTTGAGTTTCTCCATTGACAAAACGCTGCATTTCATAATCCTTGTCTGCCGCTTTCATTTGTCCGTGAACAATGGAAACCTGATAGTTGGGTTTTGGAAACTCCCTTTCGATACTTTCATAACCATCCATCAAGTCTTTGTAGTCCATTTTTTCACTCTCCTGAATCAAGGGATAAACAATGTAAATTTGCCTGCCTTTTGCAATTTCATCTCTGATGAATTTAAACACTTTTAAGCGATTGGAATCATAGCGATGTACGGTTTTAATTTGCTTCCTTCCGGGAGGTAATTCATCAATAATTGAAATGTCCAAATCTCCATAAACGCTCATCGCCAAAGTTCGCGGAATAGGGGTAGCGGTCATTACCAAAATGTGTGGCGGAAAATCATTTTTATGCCACATTTTTGCTCTTTGTTCAACCCCAAAACGGTGTTGCTCATCGATGATGGCAAGGCCTAAATTTTTGAATTCTACCTTTTTTTCAATGAGTGCGTGGGTGCCAATTAAGATGTTTAAAGTGCCGTTTTCCAGATTTTCGTGAATAATTTTTCTTTCTGAAGTTTTAGTTGAACCGGTAAGTAATGAAATACTGATTTCCAATTTATTACACATATCAACTAAACTGTTATAGTGTTGTACTGACAAAATTTCAGTCGGCGCCATTAAACAGGCTTGAAAACCGTTGTCAAGTGCCATTAACATTGACATAAACGCTACTATGGTCTTGCCAGAACCCACATCGCCTTGCAACAAACGATTCATTTGTGCATTACTGCCTAAATCTTTTCTAA
>DAINOA010000026.1:0-4975 GCA_036735625.1 Planktosalinus sp.
AACCCCTTGTTTGGCATGGTCATTTTTGATTTCCTTTAGTTGTTCCACCACATCGTCAAATCTGAGGTGTTCCAGCCAATTTACTTCGAGTATAAATTTATAATCCAGCGCATTCAATTCCCGAGCTCCCCAGGCCGAAAGCTTTAAAATCGCCGGTCCGCTCAAACCCCAATGTGTAATCAATAACGGCCCTTCGCTTTCAAGTCCCCCTCCGGCTCCCCGCCAATTGGCGGGGGAGGGTTTTGTTTTTATTTTTAATGTGGCGTAAGTAGAAATCCCGGGTAAGTCTGCAATACGTTTGTCTTTGATGTTGAACGTAAACAGTGATGGTACCGGCGGGACGATGGTGTGTCCCAACCCTTCAAGTAGGTTCCAGATTTTGGGATTACTACCGGTGGCTATGACAAGATTCTTGACGTGAAAATTCCCTTGAGTGGTGACGACTTCCCAAACGTCGCCCAACTTAGCAATACTTTGAACGGAATGGTTCAACAGCACCTCAACGCCCAGACGTTTTACTTCCGAAAGAAAACAATCGATAATGGTCTGCGAACTGTCACTATCCGGGAACATTCTTCCGTCTTCCTCAATTTTTAGAACAACACCCCGCTTTTCAAACCACTCGATGGTATCGCCGGTCATAAAGTTATGAAACGGACCTAGTAGTTCTTTTTCTCCTCTTGGATATTTTTTGGTCAGGTCTTTTGGGATAAACTCGGCGTGGGTGACATTGCAACGCCCCCCACCGGAGATACGCACTTTGGTCAAGACCTCTTTGCCGCGTTCCAGGATAACGATTTTGGCTTGCGGATTTTGCTCAGCCGCATTGATTGCGGTAAAGAAGCCGGCAGCACCGCCACCTATGATGAGGATGTCATAGATTCTGTTCATTTATTCCTGTGCAAATTGTTCACAAAGCTGCAAGGTGCTTTTAACATCTTCCATCGTGGTGCGGGGATTAATCAAACACATCCTCAACACCACTTGTTTGTTTAAAATGGTGGTGACCAAAAGTGCTTCTCTTGATGCTACTACCTTTTCTGATATTTTTTGGTTGATTTTATCCAGTTGCTTTTCCGTAAGGTTTTTACCAATGGGGTTGTACCTGAAATTGATAATCGCCAAAGTTGCGGGGGAGACCACTTCCCACTTATCACTTTTGCGAAAATACTCCTCAGTTTCTTCAGCAAGTTTGATGTTGTATGTAATGGCTTTTCTAAAGGTTTTCAACCCAAAGGTTTTGATGGACATATAAAACTTGAGCGCCCTAAACCTTCTTGTCAACTCAATACCATGGTCATAAAAGTTGATTTCAGATTCGTTGCCTTCAATATCTCTTAAATATTCGGGCTTTTCAGTAAATGTGCCGCTCAGCCATTTGTGATTTCGCACCAATAAGCAGCCGATTTCGTAAGGTTGAAAAAACCATTTGTGCGGGTCAACTGTGATGGAGTCTGCTTTTTCAATACCGGCGAGTAGTTGTTTGCCGTTTTTAGCTAAAATAGCCGCACCGCCATAAGCCGCATCAATGTGAAACCAGATTTTTTCTTTTTTGCAAATTGTAGCCAGTTCGTTAAGCGGGTCCACCGTTCCGGTATTGGTAGTTCCTGCAGAAGCAATAAAACAAAAGGGTTCCTTGCCTTCAAGTTTGTCTTTCGCAATAGCGTTTTTCAGTTTATTGATGCCTATTTTAAATTCGCTGTCAGTGGGAATAATCCTGATTTGTTCTTTACTGAAACCAAGAACACGTATGGCTTTTATATTAGAAGAATGAGCCTGATCTGAAAGGTAGATTACGGCTTTGGAGAAGTCGTCACCGCATTTTACTTTTCGGGCGGTGGCTACTGCTGTCAGGTTGGCCATAGAACCGCCGCTGGTAAAGATTCCGCCTCCACGTTTTACGGGAAAACCATACAATTTGAGCAACCAATTCAGAGTCACAATTTCCATTTGAGCAGCAGCCGGCGATGCCGCCCATCCCCCGGAGAAAATATTGAACCCGCTGGCGAGTGCGTCTCCCATCGCGCTAATAAAATTATTGGGTCCGGGAACAAAGGAATAAGATTTGGGGTGGCTTACTACATTGCTTTGGGTCATTACTTTTTGAATAACAAAGTCCAGCACTTCTTTAGCATCAGTGCACTTTTCAGGTGCTTCATCGAGGAACAAACTTTCCATTTCTTTTCTGGATGCGGTTGCCACGGGAAATTTTTCGTTTTGGGTATTAAAATGCTCAACGATAGAATCCACGACTTTGTAGCCGTAGTCCTGCATTTCTTCTTTAGTCAGTTCTAATTTTTCTGCTTTGGTTAAAATCACTACTTCGTTTTTAGGAGCTGCAAATTTACGTCATTCGGTTGTGGCTAAAAATGATTTTACGCATAAAAAAACCGAAAGCAATCCTTTCGGTTTTAAATAAGTTTAGATAAACTGAATTATTTTATCACCACTTTTTTAACTGCCAGATTCCTTTCGCCGTCAAAGGCAGCAAAATATATCCCTGCCGGTAAATTAAAGTGGATTGTATTGGTTCCTTCTGTCACGTTATGTGTAAAAACTTTCTGCCCATTAACATTGTAAAAGGTCACAGTTTCAAAATTGATTTGGTTTTGGAAAGTGATTTGGTCTTTTGCAGGATTGGGGTACAACACCACCGAAGCAGGATTTACATCAACAATATTGACCAATGGCTCACAGAAAACAGGGTCAAAAATCACTTCGCCAAGCGTTGGGTCATCCACCTGATGGAAAATCACGTCTTCGGCTTCAGCCAAAGTACCTTCACCGTCTTCAACCCAGCAGTTGTGTTTGGCTGAAATAGTGTTTGGACCATTGTTGTAAAGTGCAAAGATTTCGCCGGTATTTCCGTTTTCAGAAAACACATTTAATCCTGGATTGTCAGCATCATCACCAAAATTGGCATCCACAGGACCTTGAATCGTTACCCCCCAAAGGTTTCTTCTCATAGTATTTCCTGTGGCATCGACAGTCATATCACCGGTTGGTGCATTTAGGTTGATGCCACTTCCGCCCAAGTTTGGGTTGCCTTGGGTGTCGTTGTCTTCAATGATATTGTCCTTGATGAGCGCATAGGAGTTTGGGCCTACAACTGTAATTCCATATCGGTTATCTTTGATAATGTTTCCTTCAATTATGACGCGTAAAGCACCTCCCACAAGGTTGGCAACAGCAATTCCACCGGCTTGATCCAAATCCCGGTCACCTAAAATGGTGTTGTTGCGAATTTTCAAGGTATCATTAACACGGGTGGCACCCATATTGATTTGAGGACGATTGTTGTTGGTTTGGTTGTTCCCTTCAATTAAATTGTTTTCTATGATGGCAGAGACACTCTGGTTTGCACCGGAACTTATAGCGGGGTTGGCATTAAACAAAAAGTCATTGTTTGTAATGATAGGAATCCCTCTGGATAAAGTCACCGTTGCTCCGGTTGCAACTCCCGAAACGTTGTTTAAAAGCACACAATTATTCAAAATAAAACTCTCAGTTAATACCTGAAGTCCCCCACCAAATTGGATGGTCGCATTTTGAATTTCAACTGTAGAAAATTCCTCAAACCGAAAGCCATCATAAGGTGCCGCTTCATTCACGGCTGTAATAATCACAGCATCTGCTTCCACAAAAAAAGAACCAAGTCCAAGCACTGTTATACGCACACCGGCTTCAATTTCAAGGGTAAGGTCTGTGTCAATTCTTAAAATATCATTAGCAGCGATGGTCAAATCTTCCAATAGGGTATATGTTGTTCCCAAAACAGTAACCGTTGTGGGGCTTGTCGTTGCAATATCATCGAGTGTCCAGTCAACACCCGTGCCTGGTGTGGTATATTGGGCAAACGAAACTGAAATAGTAAGTAATAAAAGGAATGTAGATAAAAATTTCATAATGTAAGTTTAAGTTTTTTAATATGGCTCAAAGTTAAAGATTTCTGCTTAAGACAAAAGGATAACCATTCCCTTTTAACTTTCATTCATTAACTGTATTTTTGCCAAATTAAATCCAAGGGTGATAATGAAATACCATTTCAACGACATAGAAGCCAAATGGCGCAAGTACTGGCAAGAAAACCAAACGTTTAAAGCCGAAAACCAAAGCGACAAACCCAAATATTACGTTTTGGATATGTTCCCTTATCCTTCAGGAGCAGGCCTTCACGTGGGGCATCCGCTGGGGTATATTGCCAGTGATATTTATTCACGCTACAAACGCCACAAAGGTTTTAATGTCCTCCACCCTATGGGCTATGACTCTTTTGGCCTTCCGGCGGAACAATATGCCATTCAAACGGGGCAGCATCCTGCCATTACCACCGAAACCAATATCAATCGTTACCGCGAGCAATTGGATCGCATCGGTTTTTCCTTTGACTGGAGCCGCGAAGTGCGCACCTCAAACCCCGATTACTACAAATGGACGCAATGGATTTTCACCGAATTGTTCCACTCCTGGTACAACAAAGACACAGACAAAGCCGAACCGATTGAATCCCTCATCACCCGTTTCACCAATGAAGGCAACGAACTGGTAAATGCCGTTTGTGATGAAAACATCATCCCATTTACTGCCGAAATGTGGAACGCCTATGATGAAGAACAGCAACAAAAAATACTGTTACAATACCGCCTCACCTATTTAGCCGAAACCGAAGTCAACTGGTGTCCTGCACTGGGAACTGTTTTGGCCAACGACGAAATCGTCAACGGAGTCTCAGAACGCGGCGGGCATCCCGTGGTGCGCAAAAAAATGAAGCAATGGAGTATGCGCATCACCGCCTATGCACAACGCCTGCTCGACGGACTCAACCAAATTGACTGGCCGCAACCATTGAAGGATTCACAGACGAATTGGATTGGGAGGTCGCAGGGAGCTTCTGTGAAGTTTCAGGTTTCAAGTTTCAAGTTTCAGGTTGAAGTGTTTACCACTCGCCCTGATACTATTTTCGGAGCTTCTTTTA
>DAINOA010000026.1:4985-23311 GCA_036735625.1 Planktosalinus sp.
GTCGGTTGGTGCTTCAGTTTCGTTTAAAGTCCTCCCCCTAACCCCCTCCCAAGGAGGGGGAACGCCTCGATATTTAACCGGCAAATCAGAAAAAATTTCTATGCTTTTAGATAAAGCTCAAGAAATGCGTAAGAGTCCAACAAAAGCAGAAGATGTTTTGTGGCAAGCAATAAAAAACCGTAAGCTGGAAGATAAATTCAGAAGACAACATCCCATCGATACTTTTATAGTAGATTTTGTTTGTCTTGAGAAAATGCTAATTATTGAAATTGACGGTGGAATACACAAAAATCAAGAGGATGCAGATGAGTCGAGACAGCTTTTACTGGAAGTCAAAAAAGGATATAAAGTCATTAGATTCACAAATGAAGAAGTTTTAAATCAAATTGAAAATGTCCTTGAGAAAATAAAAGTAGAATTAAAAAACAGGCCTTCATTAAAAGACAAATCCAACTCCCCTCTCCTTAGGAGAGAATCCGAAGGTGAGGACACTCCCCTCTCCTTAGGAGAGGGGCCGGGGGTGAGGATAGATGTATTCACAACACGTCCTGACACCATCTTCGGAGCTTCTTTTATGACGCTTGCTCCGGAGCACGAACTTGTTGAAAAAATCACTACACCCGGACAAAAAGCTGCCGTGGAGGGGTATATTGAGCAGACAGCAAAGCGCAGTGAGCGTGAGCGTATGGCTGATGTCAAGACCATTTCCGGGGTGTTTACAGGGGCGTATGCAGAGCATCCGTTTTCTAAAGAGCCTATTCCGATTTGGATTGGTGATTATGTGCTGGCGAGTTATGGCACCGGAGCCGTGATGGCTGTTCCTTGTGGCGATGAGCGTGATTATGCTTTCGCGAAACATTTTAATGTCCCGATTCCAAACATCTTTGATCAGGACATTTCTGAAAACGCTTTTACCGAAAAGGAAGGATTTAAAATCGTCAACTCCGATTTCCTGAATGGATTGGGCTACAAAGAAGCTACCAAAAAAGCGATTGAAGAACTGGAAAAAATAGGACAAGGCACCGGAAAAATCAACTACCGTTTGCGCGATGCGGTGTTTAGCCGTCAGCGATACTGGGGCGAACCGTTCCCGGTGTATTATGTCAACGGCTTACCCAAAACCATAGCTCCTGAACATCTCCCCATTCAATTGCCCGAAGTTGAAAAATACCTCCCCACCGAAGACGGACAACCCCCATTGGGTCGCGCCGATGTATGGGCGTGGGATGCTGAAAAGTGTACCGTGGTTAGCAATGAGTTGATAGACAATGAAACGGTGTTTCCTCTGGAATTAAACACAATGCCCGGCTGGGCAGGAAGCAGCTGGTATCTTTTCAGGTATATGGATGCACACAACGACAAGAAGTTTGCAAGTCAAGACGCACTGGATTACTGGCAAAATGTCGATTTATACATCGGCGGCAGCGAGCACGCCACGGGGCATTTGCTGTACTCCCGCTTCTGGACCAAATTTCTCTTTGACCGGGGTTTTTTGAAAGTGAATGAGCCGTTTAAGAAATTGATAAATCAAGGGATGATTTTGGGGGAGAGTGCTTTTGTTTATAGATTAAATTCAAAACAAATTAAAAACCCAATATTCTTTAGCAAGAATTTTATAGATAAAATTGTTGCAGATAAAAAATCATTTACTGAATATGAAGAATACGAAAGAATAAGGGGGACACTGTTTCAAGAAAATAAAGATCAGAAAGGAATCTTCAATTTTTCTACTGATTTTGAAACAAGTTGGCAAAATTTTACCGCAATCCATTCTGATGTATCTTTTGTCAATATTTCAAACGAACTTGATTTAGGTGCGTTTAAATCTTGGAGACCTGAATTCAAGGATGCTCATTTCATCACAGAAAATAATGGAACATTTAAAGTGGGTCGCGAAGTCGAAAAAATGTCCAAGTCGAAATTCAATGTCGTCAACCCTGATGATATTTGCGACCAGTATGGCGCAGACACCTTGAGGATGTATGAAATGTTCCTCGGTCCGCTGGAGCAGGCCAAACCCTGGAATATGGCCGGCATTACAGGGGTGCATAGCTTTTTAAAGAAGTTTTGGAAACTCTATTGTGACGACAATGGGCTATTGGTAACTGACAGTCCCGCTTCTAAAGACAGCTTAAAAACCTTACACAAAACCATCAAAAAAGTGGCCGAAGACATTGAGAACTTTAGTTTCAACACCTCGGTTTCTACGTTTATGATAGCAGTAAATGAGTTGACTGCACAGAAATGCAATTCGCGCGAGGTGCTGGAACCACTGGTGATTTTGATTTCGCCTTATGCACCACACATTGCGGAAGAGTTGTGGTGTAAATTAGGCCATTCAGAAAGTATTGCCACCGCGCCATTCCCTGAGTTTGATGCTTCCCATTTGGTGGAAAGTACTAAAGAATATCCCATTTCGTTTAACGGGAAGATGCGTTTTACATTGGAAATGCCTTTGGATTTATCAAAAGAAGACATTGAAAAAACGGTCATGGCTCATGAAAAAACACAAGAGTATCTTGAAGGACGTGCACCCAAAAAGGTGATTATCGTTCCCGGGAAGATTGTGAATATTGTTGGGTAAGGTTTCGCGCAAAGTCGCGAAGACGCAAAGAAACAGACGAATTGTCACCCATCAAAATCGGCGCGATTTTTGGTATATTAGAATCAAATAAAATTTAAAGAAAAATTAAAATGATAGGATATTATGTTTTAGCTGCACTCATCTTTGGAGTGAGTATGTATGTAAGCAATCGCTTAAAGAGTAAGTTTAAAAAATATTCCAAAGTGCATTTGCAAAATGGGATGAGCGGTAAGGAAATCGCAGAAAAAATGCTTGCAGATCACGGCATACGTGATGTACAGGTTATTTCAACGCCCGGTATGCTTACAGACCATTACAACCCCTTAAAGAAAACCATAAACCTGAGTGAAGGTGTATATATGCAACGCAATGCTGCCGCTGCAGCAGTGGCCGCTCACGAAGTGGGTCATGCCGTGCAACATGCACAGGCCTATTCGTGGTTGGATATGCGTTCCAAACTGGTGCCCGTGGTAAGCGTGGCTTCTCAATATTCACAATGGGTGATTTTGGGTGGTCTGGTTTTAGCTGCCGGATCGGCTTTTGGAAATACCCTTTTACTGGTTGGTATCATCATGTATGGACTGGGAACACTCTTCAGTTTTATTACCCTTCCCGTGGAATATGACGCGAGTAACCGTGCACTGGCATGGATGACTAATAAAAATATGCTAACTCCGCAAGAACACGCCGGAGCTAAAGATTCATTGAAATGGGCAGCACGCACTTATGTGGTTGCCGCTGTGGGTTCACTGGCGACCTTGCTGTATTTCATAATGATTTATATGAGCAGAAGATAAGCCTTAAAAAATTCAAAAACTTAATTGCATCGGAATCAAGCACCAAAACACAATTTGGTGCTTTTTTTATTTTAAATATGCTTTGATTTCCTGAACCAAAAGTGAAACCGGAACTTTCTCAATGGGATGCTGAACATCTGGTAAAATCAACAATTCTGAATTTGGAAGTCCATTTGCAACCTGAGCGGTTTCATCAATGGTCACCATTTTGTCGGCATTGCCGATAGCCAGTTTTACCGGTGTGTAAATGTTTTGAAAATCGTTTGCTGAAAGCGGTTGTTTATTTCCCAAATCGAGCATCATTTGGCCGGTTTTATGCATAACCTCTTCCCAGTCGTTTGGTAGATGGCGTTCTTTTAACGCTTTCGCGAAAGCGGGTATTTTTTCCTGAATAATTGTAGGGTTCAGCATGTTGACTTCCCGGCTGGCAATCTCCGGCGACCAGCTTAATTTTGTGGCCAGCGTAACAATTTTTTCAACACGTTCCGGAAATTTGTGGGCCAGGTATAAAGCCACGTAACCACCCATACTGTATCCGAAAAGGTTCACTTTTTTAAGTTGATTTTCATTGAGGTAGTGATGCACTTCTTCAGCAAAATTCTGAATTGAAAATTCGCCTTCAAAAGTTGCGCCACCGTGACCGCTAAAATTTAAATTGTGCACTTCAAAACTGCCTTGCAATGCTTCAGCAAGAGGCTGAAGTTGGTCTTTTGCCCCTATGGCACCATGGAGTAATATGAGATTCTTCATTAACCTTCCAGATTATCGGGATTGTAACCTATATAGTCTTTTTCATATTCATTAAACACAATGCCAAATTCTTCAAGCTCTTTTAAAATGGGGGTATAGACCTCTTTGGCAATGGGCAACTGTACACCGGGATTGGTGATTTCGCCGTTTAAAATCTTTAGAGTGGCAATCGCAACCGGCAGCCCAACGGTTTTGGCCATAGCCGTAAACACCTGGTCATCGCCCTTAATGACCATATTGGAGTCGATTTGTTTGCGTTGTCCGTTGATTTCATAGCCAAACTTATGATACATCACGATCATATCTTTATCCTGAGGCTCCAGTGTCCATTTGTCCATCAATATTCTTTGAAGACACTCAGCGGGCGTAGCATTTTTCAAACCAATTTTTTTGTTTGAATTGAAAATATCGAGTTCGACGAGTTTGTCCCACATCACGTCGTCTTGGTCTATATTGAGGTTGTGACGTAGTTTGAGCTCCACAGAATCGGTGGGTGAATAGGGCAAAAACAGATTGACAAATTCGCGGTAGCTCATGGTTTCAGTATCCTGAAGGCGGTATGAATCATCGGTCATGCCCAGTTGCACAAACATATTCCATGCCTTGCTGAAACCAACCCTTCTGATGGTTCCGCGGTAGATGGTGAGCACATCTTCGAGCCCGTAAACTTCTCTGTATTTGAGTGAATTTCGGTTGGCATACGCTTCAAATCTTCCGTAGCCTTCCACATTTAAAAACTCGGTTCTTCTGAACAAGCGGTGGTAAGGAATGTATTTGTATTTGCCTTCCTGAATAAACTCAGCAGCACCTCCTTGCCCGGCAACAACTACATTTCTTGGGTTCCATGTAAATTTATAGTTCCACAGATTGTTGTCGCTTTCAGGAGCAACGAGTCCGCCGGTGAACGATTCAAAAAGTATCATTTTACCTCCCTCTTCGCGTATGCGGTCAATCACCTGCATAGCACTCATATGGTCAATTCCGGGGTCAACGCCAATTTCGTTCATAAACACCAAGCCTTTTGCTTTTACTCGGGTATCGAGATTGAGCATCTCGTCACTGATGTATGAGGCTGTGACCATATTTTTTGCAAACTCCAGACAATCTTTTGCCACTTCAATATGATAACGTGCCGGAAGCATGGACACCACGATGTCTGCATTCTGAACAAACTCCCTACGTTGTTTGTCATTAAAAACATCAAGCACTACGGCTTTTGCATTGGGATGTTTATTGATTAATAGCGTGGCTGCCTTGATATCGACATCACCAATGGTTATAAAGATATCCTCCTCATTGGATTTGTCAAGCAGGTATTTAATTAAACTGCTTGATGATTTTCCGGCTCCTATTATTAATATATTCCTCATTGTAATTTCGTAAATTTGTAAGCTGTTTTTGTAGGTTACGAATGTACTAAATTGTAAACGTTTCAAAAAAGAACTATGAATAAAATAACTGTTATTTGGGGAGTAATTTTTGCTGCTTTAGCAGTGGTTTTTGGAGCTTTTGGCGCACATACTTTAAAGTCAGCGATTTCTGTAGATGCTTTGTCCACTTTTGAAGTGGGTGTCAGGTATCAAATGTATCACGCTTTGGCGTTATTGGCTATTGGATTAACCGGTGCCCTGTCCACAAAGATTCAAAAAATCATATTGGTATTTTTTGTTGTGGGTATAGTGCTTTTTTCAGGTTCTATTTATTTGCTTTCGCTTAAAGAAATACTTCCTTTTGACCCCGGAGCTATTGGTTTTATTACCCCAATTGGTGGTACATTTTTTATTATTGGATGGCTCTATTTTTTTATTCAAGTGATTAAGTTAAAGTCGATATAAATCATGATTTTTTAAGCACTTTCTCCATAAATATTTTTTACTTTTGTACCCCACAACAATCATTTAAATATAAGTTATGGTCAATAGTAACCAAGCAACTAAAACGATTTCGTTAGAGCAATACGGAATCAAAAACGCAAAAGTTAACTACCAACTCTCTCCGGACAAACTCCACAGAATCACCATCGAAAAAGGCCAAGGCGTCGAAGCAAATTCAGGCGCACTAGCGGTCAACACCGGTGAATTTACGGGACGTTCACCCAAAGACAGGTTTATAGTAAAAGATGACATTACCCGCGATAAAGTGTGGTGGGGAAACATCAACATCCCGTTTCCAACAGAGATGTTTGATAAATTGTATGACAAAGTCACAAATTACCTTTCTGAAAAAGAAGTATTTTCAAGAGATTGTTATGCCTGCGCCCATGACGACCTTAGATTAAACATTCGTGTGATCAATGAATATCCCTGGTCAAATTTGTTTGCTTTCAATATGTTTCTTCGCCCTGAAGAAAGTGAACTTGCAGGTTTTACGCCGGACTGGCTGGTTGTGAATGCCCCCGGCTTTATGGCAGACCCCGATGTTGACGGAACCCGTCAGCACAATTTTGCCATTTTAAACTTTACCAAAAAAATTGCCTTAATAGGCGGAACCGGTTATACAGGCGAAATTAAAAAAGGGATTTTCTCTGCTTTGAACTTTGTCCTACCGGTTGATAAAAACACTTTGCCAATGCACTGCTCTGCCAATGTGGGTGAAGATGGTGAAACCGCTATTTTCTTCGGCCTTTCCGGAACAGGAAAAACAACCCTTTCTGCAGACCCCGGCAGAAAACTGATTGGTGATGATGAGCACGGCTGGACTTCAGACAATAAGATATTCAATTTTGAAGGCGGTTGTTATGCAAAGGTAATCAACCTGACTGAAGAGCAAGAACCCGATATTTACAGAGCCATCAAAAAGGGTGCTATTCTGGAGAATGTGATAATGGATGACAAAGGCGAGGTGGATTTTAAAAACATTTCCATCACTCAAAATACCCGTGTGAGTTACCCCATTTACCACATTGACAATATTCAAACCCCCTCTATTGCCGAAAACCCAAAAAATATATTTTTCCTTACTGCAGATGCTTTTGGTGTGTTGCCTCCTATCTCAAAATTAACACCGGGTCAGGCTGCTTATCACTTTATTAGCGGTTATACCGCCAAAGTTGCGGGCACTGAAGCAGGTGTGGATGAGCCCATGCCAAACTTCTCTGCTTGTTTTGGCGCACCTTTTATGCCTTTGCATCCCACCAAATATGCCGAGATGTTGAGCAAAAAAATGAAGGATGCAGGCGTAAATGTCTGGTTGATTAATACCGGATGGACAGGTGGACCTTATGGGATAGGGAGCAGAATGAAACTAAAATACACCCGTGCCATAATTACCGCAGCTATGAATGGGGAGTTGAAAGATGTGACCTTTGAAAACCACTCGATTTTTGGTTTGGCGATGCCCACATCCTGCCCGGAAGTACCCAGTGAAATACTGAACCCTAAAAGTACTTGGAAAAATGCAAAAGCCTATGATGTACAGGCTAAGGAATTAGCAGCTTCATTCAGGGAGAATTTTGCCAAGTTTGAATCCTATGCCAACGAAGAAATTTTAGGAGGAGCACCAATGGGATAAAATCTATAAAATTGTTATAAAAAAAGCGGACTTTTTCAGGTCCGCTTTTTTATTTGTGTTTAAAAAGGCTTATTTCTTTTTATTGGCATCCACAATATATTTCTCTAAAGCCATGGTCATCGAAGGAGTTTCAGGAGTTGGTGCCATAATATCAACACGCAAACCGCTTTCCTGAGCAGCTTGTTGGGTGGTATTTCCAAAAACAGCTATACGGGTTTCATTCTGTTCAAAATCAGGGAAGTTTTCCCAAAGTGATTTGATTCCGCTGGGGCTGAAAAACACAAGGATATCATAATAAACGTCTTTCAAATCGGAGAGGTCACTTACCACAGTTTTATAAAAGGTGGCTTGTTTCCACTTTACCTTCAGTGCATTTAACGTTTCAGGAACATCAGGTTTCAAAACATCTGAACAAGGCAGCAAGAAACTTTCATTCTTGTATTTTTTGATCATAGGTGAAAGTTCAGAAAAGGTGCGTTTACCCACATAAATCTTACGTTTTCTATAAACCACATATTTTTGAAGATAGAATGCTACGGCTTCAGAAAGGCAAAAGTACTTTAAAGTATCCGGCACTTTGTATCGCATTTCTTCAGCAATTCTAAAAAAATGATCCACAGAGTTTCTGCTGGTAAGAATAATTGCGGTATAATTATTCAAGTCAACTTTCTGAGCCCTTACATCTTTGCTGGAAACCCCCTCAACGTGAATAAAGGGTCTGAAATCAATTTTTACTTTTTGCTTATCCACAAGCTCAAAGTAAGGAGAGTTTTCGATAATAGGTTCTGGTTGGGAAACCAAAATTGTTTTCACTTTCATAAACCTGGTTATTTTTTTGGCTAAAACTTCACTATCCTACCAGTATCTTGTACAATATAATATAAGGTGAAATTTCAAGTGCGCAAAGATATAAAATAAAATAAAATAAATGGCCTCTCACTAACTTTTCCTGAACTTTATAACTATACCCCAGTGAGATAATGTTGAAAAGAACAATAATTGTAACCATAGCAATTAAAATCGAAGTTGACGGAATAGTTGTATAAAGTAAAATCATATTAAAAACCAAGAGTAATAGAGCTATTAGATTTCGATAACTCAATTTTTGGTACAAATAAGTATCTATAAGTTTTTCAATTGAAAAAAGAGTTGCGATAATCTTTTCAATATAAAATTTCAAACCAATAAACAAAGTAAAAAAACCAAGTATTTGAATATATACAATTTGATTTTGAAGGCTTAAATCTTCTCTAAAAGAAACCAAAAAAATAAATATAAATAAGGAAGCCGAGATTATTTGAACAAGAAGCAATAACGTATTAAAAGAATTAAAAATTTGTGGATTTTTGCCATGCACTAAAAAATATTTGTTAGTGACAATAAGCTGGATAAACTCATTAAATCGGGAAGCGTTCTTCAGTTTTGCTATTGCAACAAATGATAAGCAAAGGAAGATTAAAAGGGTAATCCAATCAGGTATTGCGGTATTTCTTATAATTTCTTCCAAAGCCACACTTTCTTTAGACAAATTTACTTTAAAATAAACGCAATTTATCAGCAGCTATAACATTTTTTAAACAAGCTGTCAATATAAAAATGAGTACATTTGCGCAAAAATTTGGGGAATGTCAAAGGCACTGGTTGTCATACCAACATATAACGAAATCGAAAACATAGAACGTCTGATTCGAAATGTTTTTTCGCTTCAGCGAAATTTCGAAATTTTGGTGGTTGATGATAATTCGCCCGATTTGACATCAAAAAAGGTGGAGGAACTCCAAACCGAATTTCCTGAAAAACTTCACCTACTTCTCAGAGCTGAAAAAACAGGATTGGGCACAGCATACATCGCCGGCTTTAAGTGGGCTCTAGCAAGAAAATATGAGTTTATTTTTGAAATGGATGCCGACTTTTCACACAATCCTAATGATTTGATTAGGCTATACAAGGCTTGTGAAAAACAGGAATATGACGTCGCTATTGGCTCACGTTATGTCAAAGGAGTCAATGTAGTCAACTGGCCTATGAGCCGGGTGTTAATGTCGTGGCTGGCTTCTAAATATGTGCGATTTGTCACTAGAATGCCTATTTTTGATACTACTGCCGGGTTTGTGTGTTACCGAAGAAAAGTACTTGAAACCATCAATCTTGATAAAATACAATTTGTGGGCTATGCATTTCAAATTGAAATGAAATTTAAATCTTATTTAAGTAAATTTAATATTATTGAAATACCTGTAATTTTTACAGACCGAACAAAAGGAGAATCAAAAATGAGCGGTGGCATTATTTCTGAAGCTGTGTTTGGTGTTTTGTCGATGAAATTTAAGAGCTTGTTTAATCGCTATGAGATCTAAAAATATATGAACACTATTTTAATTAAAAATGCAAATATTGTCAACGAAGGAACTATTTTTAATGGTGATGTTTTAATTCAAAATGAAGAAATTCTAGAAATTGATGAAAGAATTAGTGCAAAATCCCCAAACACTATAGTTATAGATGCAGAAGGAAACTATTTACTTCCGGGAGTGATCGATGACCAAGTCCATTTCAGGGAACCCGGCCTCACACACAAGGCAACCATAGAAACTGAATCAAAAGCGGCCATTGCAGGGGGAATAACCTCATTTATTGAAATGCCAAACACTTCACCACAGGCCACCACTATTGATTTGCTGGAAGACAAATTTGAAATTGCTAAAAATACTTCCTGGGCAAACTACTCTTTTATGTTTGGCGGAACTAATGAAAACATAGAGGAGATTTTAAAAGTTGATCCAAAAAAGGTAGCCGGTTTAAAATTATTTTTAGGTTCGTCAACCGGAAACATGCTTGTTGATGACCCCAAAGTTCTTGAAGAAATATTTTCAAAATCAAAATTGCTAATTTCAGTTCATTGTGAAGATGAAACGACCATTAATAACAATATGGAGAAGCAACTTGAAAAATTTGGAAACAATATCCCGATGGAATACCACCCAATAATTAGAAGTGAAGAAGCCTGCTATTTATCATCTTCAAATGCAATAGCTCTGGCAAAAAAAACAGGAGCAAGATTGCATGTGTTTCATCTTTCAACAGCTAAAGAGACGGCACTTTTTGACAATAAAACACCTCTTAAAAATAAGAAAATTACCGCTGAGGTATGTATTCATCACCTTTGGTTTTCTGATGCAGATTATAAAGAAAAAGGAACATTCATTAAATGGAATCCCGCAGTAAAAACTGCAAAAGACCGTGACGGACTCTGGAAAGCATTACTCGATGACCGCATAGATGTGGTTGCTACAGATCATGCGCCTCATACTTTAGAAGAGAAAAAAAATGTTTATACCAAAGCACCCTCTGGAGGACCACTGGTACAGCACGCTCTGGTAGCGATGCTCGAAAGCTACCACCGTGGAAAAATTTCATTAGAAAAAATTGTCGAAAAAATGTGCCACAATCCGGCAATTCTCTTTGAAATAAAAAAGCGCGGTTTTATCAAAAAGGGCTACAAAGCAGACTTGGTTTTGGTTGATTTACACGCTCCCTGGACCGTCAATAAAAGTAACTTATTATATAAATGCGGTTGGTCGCCTTTTGAAGGTTTTACATTTAAGTCGAGAATTTCTCATACATTAGTGAATGGGAAAATAGTTTACAACAATTCAAAATTTTCAAAAACAAGCAAAGCGCAACGTCTTGAATTCAATCGTTAAAATAAAAAAAGGCTTGCTCACCCCTCAAATATACTTATTGAGTTTGGGCATTTTCTTTATAAGTTGCCAGGAGGTAAAATATCCTGAACGACCCAAAGATCTTATTCCTGAAAATAAAATGGTGGAGATTTTGATTGATGTGCATTTGTTTAATGCTGCTAAAAGTGTAAACCGGCTTCCGTTACAACAAACGGGAATGACTCCAAATCAATTTATTTATGAAAAGCATGCTATTGATAGTATTCAGTTTGAAAACAGCAACGCCTACTATGGAGCCGATTTAAATAAATATGAACACATTCACAACAGCGTGAGAGACTTTCTGGAATCAAAAAAAAGGGAAATTGATACAACAATTGTTAGAGAAAAAAGAAGGGTAGACTCCATTAAGATAGTTACAGACTCGCTTAAACTCCTGAGAATTGAAGCATTGATTGATTCACCTGAAGATATAAAAATTCTCAAAAGAATAGAGCCAGACACAATTAAATAGTGTGGTCTCTCATATAATTTTTTGTAATTGTTTCAATGGTTTTTGACAAGGGTAAAAATTCATAATTTAGAGTTTGCCTTATTTTACTGTTGTTGTAGTGTTTTTTTATGACAACGGCTTCTGCTGTACTTTTAAAAAGCATTTGTTTTCCAAAATTGAATTTGCTTTTTATGAAGTCCAATCGCCAAGCAAGATTAAGCATCCAGGGCTTCAATTCTTTTTTTGGTGGGATTTTATCAAATGCACTTGCAATATTTGAAAGTAATTGTTTGTAAGATTCATTCTCAGAAACTACTATAAAACGCTCATTCTTTATTTGACTTCTCATTAATTCAATGCCAATTTTTACCACATCAACCACATCCACAAAGCCCATTTCGCCTCTTGTATAATAGGAAAGTCCATTAAATACTTTATTGAATAATACCCCTGTTCCCTTGCTCCAAAATCCACTACCCAGAATCACACCGGGATTGATAATAACTGTATCAAGACCTTCCTGAGTTCCTCGCCAAACCTCCATCTCTGCACCATATTTTGAAATGGCATACACGTTATTATCTTCATCAGGATTCCAGTGAGTTTCTTCAGTAGTAATAGCTTTAGCTGTTTTTCCAAAAGTGGCAATACTACTCACATGGCATAACTTTTTAACTTGAAATTGCAGGCACAAATTCACAATGTTTGCAGTACCCTCAATGTTTGATTTTTTTAATTTCTGAAAGTTTTTTGGATCAAAACTTACATAAGCAGCAGAGTGATACACAAATTCAACTCCTTCAAAAGCTTTAGTCAAAGCAGGAATATCAATCAAGTTTGCTTCAACCCATTCTATTTGATTGAATACATTTTCCGGCGCATCTGTATAATAAGAAAACACTTGTTTTACCCCCTCAAGATCGCTGTTTGCTCTATGAATTGCTCTGATTTTTTGCCCGTCTTTAAGCAAAAAATAGAGTAAATGAGCCCCAACAAGGCCTGTGCCACCTGTTACTAATATCATGGGACTAAAATACTCTTTTTCTAATTTCTTCTTCATCATTTGCCTGATAAATCTATCTTTGCAAAAACATTTTCCCGATGCTTAAAAATTTTGTAGAAGAATTGCAATGGCGTGGTATGATACAGGACGTCATGCCCGAAACTGAAGAACATTTACTTGAAGAAATGCGTGCGGCTTATGTGGGAATCGATCCCACGGCAGATTCTTTACATATTGGGCATTTAGTAAGCGTGATGATGTTGAGGCATTTTCAAAAAAGCGGACACAAACCTTATGTTTTAATTGGTGGTGCAACCGGGATGATTGGGGATCCTTCAGGCAAATCACAAGAACGCAATTTGCTGGATGAAACCACACTGCGTCACAATCAAGATGCATTAAAAAAGCAACTTTCCCGTTTTTTGGACTTTGAAAGCGATATAGAAAATGCTGCCGTGATGGTCAATAATTATGACTGGATGAAGGAGTTTTCTTTTTTGGATTTTATCAGGGATGTGGGGAAACACATCACGGTAAATTATATGATGGCAAAAGATTCGGTTAAAAAACGCCTTACCGGAGACGCTAAAGAAGGGATGTCGTTTACAGAGTTCACTTACCAGCTTGTGCAGGGGTATGACTTTTTACATTTATTTCGTGAAAACAAATGCACTTTGCAAATGGGCGGTAGCGACCAGTGGGGCAACATCACAACCGGCACCGAACTCATAAGACGCATTGCGGGTGGAAAAGGTTATGCACTCACCTGTCCCTTGATTACCAAGGCTGACGGGACCAAATTTGGAAAAACAGAAGGAGGCAACATCTGGCTTGACGCCGAAAGAACTTCCCCATATAAATTTTACCAATACTGGCTAAACACCAGTGATGAAGATGCTGAAAAATATATCAAAATATTTACTTTCTTATCTAAACAAGAAATTGAAACATTAACCTCAGCACACAAAACAGCTCCTCATTTAAGGCAACTTCAAAAGCGTTTGGCTGAAGAAATGACCCTAATGGTACATTCAAAAGAAGAGCTGGACAATGCTGTTATTGCTTCAAATATCCTGTTTGGAAACTCGACCTCAGATAATTTAAAAAAGCTTGGCAAAGCAACTTTTCTAGATGTATTTGAAGGGGTACCACAATCGGAAGTTTCTCAAAAACAAATTTCAGATGGATTGGATATTATTGCCGCCTTAGCCGAAGTGGGGAGGTTTTTAAAATCAAACAGTGAGGCGCGTAGAGCTTTGAAAGAAAACTCTATTTCAGTAAACAAGGAAAAAGTAGATGACACCTATAAAATCTCTGAAAGAGATTTAATTGACAACACTTTTGTACTTCTTCAAAGAGGTAAGAAAAGTTACTTTATTCTTAAAATAGCTTGATATAAATAAAAGAAACCCTTGAAAAGTAATCTCCAAGGGTTTCAATCAACTAACTAACCAATTATGAAAGCCCAAAATGGGGATAATAATTTACTTATTACAATGGATGAACTTTCAAAATCTAGGTCGTAACCTTCTGTTTGCCTTTACATTTTTAAGAAAAAAATAACATTTTTACACTACCATCAAATTACACCCTCTAATATCACTAGCATCAAATCTACCCAGAACTTCAAAACTGCCTTCTGCTAGCACTTTTCCTAAATCCTGAGTTGCAATAAACGAACAGGAATGATAATTGGCGAGGTCTATGATGTTAATACCTCCAGTTTGATGATGATTAACAGTTAACGGGTCTTCTGTGTCCCGAAGGAGTACTTTCATCCAGGGGGGACAGTTAAAAATGCCATCTCCCGTTGAATATGCCTGTGAGAGCAGTTCAGTCATGCCATATTCGCTGTGGATTTTTGAAACACCGAAACCGTCCTTCAAAATAGCATGCAACTCACTTCTTATGAGTTCTTTTCTTCTTCCTTTCATTCCTCCGGTTTCCATGACAATGGTGTTTTTAAGTGAAAACCGGTGCTCTTCAACCAGGTCGAGCAAGGCAAAGGAAACGCCAATCAACAACACTTTCTTACCGCCGGCATCAAGGCTTTTTAATTTTTCTGTAAGCAAGTCAAATTGATTGAGATAAAAACCGCTTTCAGCATGATTGCTTTGAGCAATAAAGTCATTAACCATATAGATTAAAGAGGAGCCCTCCCTTTCAAGGTAAGAAGGCAACAGCCCAAGTACCACATAGTCTTCTACTGGACCATAAAAGTGATTGAACCCTTTATTGAAACTTTGTTTATAAGCATTTAAATCGGTTACAAAATGATTGCTTACTTGGCTTCCGGTGGTTCTGCTGCTGGTAAAAATGGCTTGTGGTTTACTTAATGAGGAGACTACTTTTTTTGATTTAAAAAATTCAATGGGTAAAAATGGAATGTCTTCTACTCTTGCTACTTCAGAAGGATGCTTATACAACAAGTCACAAAAAGAACGATACACTACATTGTTCTCAAACTGATGTTGAAAAACTTTCAGCGCTTTTAGTTCAAAATCCTTTGAGGAATTGATTGCAAAAATTGAATCCAAACTCATTGAAAAAAATAGACTTGGTTAAATAAAAAAAAGCTTCCGCAATTTACGGAAGCTTTCTTAAATTTTATGACTTAAATGTCTTAGTTTACGATCAACTTTTTAGTTGAAGTTGCATTGTTTTCAGTTACTTGAACTAAATAAATTCCAGCCTTTAAGTTTGAAACATTCAAGGTGTTGTTTGAAACTGTTTTAGAAATAACTTGCTTGCCCAACACATCAAAAACAGAAATTTGAAGTGGTTGATTACTATTTGTTTTGATAGTTACAACACCGTTTTTAACCGGGTTTGGATACATATCTACATCCAATTTGTTAAATGATTGAGTACTCAATACACCCGCTTCAAGTTTAATGTTATCAAGTCTATTGTTACCACTAGTAGTAGTTGCACCATCAAAAGTAACTCTCAAATAAGCTGTTGCTGCATTATTTAGCTCAGAAGGACCGGCAGCTTCAACAAGAAAGAAATCAGTTACGTTAGTGTCTGTTATGGTTCCAAAATCTGTGAAATCTGTTCCATTAGTACTCCAAGACCAGGTTTGAGAGGTAAATCCTGAGGCAGTTCCTCTTGTAGCATAACTAATCTCTAGATTTTGTTTGTTTGTCATTGAAAATTCAAACTGGATGTAGGCACCGTTGTTACCGTTGTCTGTACCTCCTTGAATAGAGATTGAACCTCCTGCCACATCATCTCCTTCTGCATTAATTAAAGAACCGGCAAAACTAGGAATCCATCTGTAAACAAGATCTCCATTTCCATTGGTTTCTGTTTCACTTAAAATCCCACCACCAACTGTTAGAGAACCGTTTCCTAGGTCAGCAGCTTGTGGGAAAGAATCGGGGTCAGCTAAAAATCCAAAACCGCCTCCCGGTAAATCATTGCTATTTTGATTCCAATAAGCAACAATATCTTGAGCTTGCAATGGGATTGAGAAAATTAAGGCTAAGCCTAAGAATAGAGTAATTTTTTTCATTTTAAAAATAATTTTGTGTAATTGTTTATGGTGCAAATGTATAAAAAAAGAATGGCATATTTAAGAAATTGCTCATTTTATAATAAAATTAATATTCAGGTAACATGTTCAAAACAAAACCAATAGCTTATCAGTTATACTTTTTTCTTTATTTTACCATTGTGTTACCATATTGTTATTATTCATACACAAATTTTCACCTGAAAGTAATTTAATACTATCTTTACTTTATCGAAATAGTACTTATCAAAACAAATCATGAAGAAAAAGGACATTAAAATTTTGCTGGTTGATGATGAACCGGATATTTTGGAGATTGTAGAATACAATCTGTCTGCAGAGGGGTATCAGGTTTTTACTGCCGAAAATGGTCTAGAAGCGGTTAAAAAAGCAAAAAAACACCATCCTCATTTAATAATCCTCGATGTGATGATGCCCGAAATGGACGGCATTGAGGCTTGTGAAAAGATGAGAGGAGTTCCAGATTTAGCAAATACTATTATCACATTCTTAACAGCACGAGGAGAGGATTATTCTCAAGTTGCCGGCTTTGAAGCCGGTGCAGATGATTACATCACAAAGCCCATAAAGCCCAAAGTTCTGGTAAGCAAAGTAAAAGCACTGTTGAGAAGATTCAAAGAGACCACTTCAGAAGAAGCAACAGTTAACTTAGGTAATTTAGTTATCAATCGTGAGGAATACAAGGTTATTAAAAATAAAAAGGAAATAACGCTTCCGCGTAAGGAATTTGAATTACTTGCCCTTTTAGCCTCAAAACCCGGAAAAGTTTTTAAACGGGAAGACATTCTTGATAAAGTTTGGGGAAACGAAGTGGTTGTTGGAGGAAGAACCATTGATGTTCATATTAGAAAATTACGTGAAAAAATTGGGGATAAAAGTTTTAAAACTGTAAAGGGAGTTGGGTATAAATTTGTTGTTTAATGTCCAAAAAAATTAAAAAAACATACCGTTTTGCTGTCTTTACATCATTATATCTAAGTATAACAGCGGTTGTTTTAATAACTCTTTTTTTACATACAATAGACGCTTTAAATTTTTACTACATTGGAGCCTTTGGGATTTTTTTCTTTTTCTTCTCCTTTTTAATAATTCAATTTCGCGTAAAACACTTTATTTACAATCAAGTAAAAAAAATATACAATGATGTAAGTTTGCTAGATGCTTCAACACTACACCCAAGGCATATTACCACAGATATGGATTCCCTCACTCGTGAAGTCGAAAAATTTGCCAATACTAAAAAACTGGAAATTGAAACTCTCAAAGTACGTGAAGCATATAGGAAGGAATTTATGGGTAATGTTGCTCACGAGTTAAAAACACCCTTATTTACTGTACAAGGTTATATTCTTACGTTGCTTGATGGAGCCATGAAGGACAAATCTGTAAGAAAAAAATACCTGCAGCGTGCCAGCAAAGGTGTAGATAGACTCATTTATATTGTAAAAGACCTTGATATGATTACCAAGCTCGAAATGGGCGATTTAAACCTGCATAAAGAGCAATTTAATATCATTGAATTGGTTCAAAATGTATTTGATTTACTGGAGATGAAGGCTGCAAAAAAAAATATCACCCTCACTTTTGACAGAAACTATTCAAATTCCATTTTTGTCTTTGCAGACCGAGAACGTATTCAGCAAGTAATCTCAAACTTAATTGTCAATTCAATTAAGTATGGAAAAGAGGCAGGCACTACTGAAGTGAGCATAGAGGATTTAATCAAAAACAAAGTGATTGTAAGAATCACCGATAATGGAGAAGGCATTGCCAAGGAACACCTCACCCGCATTTTTGAACGCTTTTTTAGAGTAGATAAAAGCGGTTCCAGAAAAGAAGGAGGTTCCGGATTGGGGCTTTCAATCGTGAAACATATATTGGAAGCTCACGGCGAAAAAATTTATGTTGAAAGTGAACCCGAAGTGGGCTCTGAGTTTTCATTCACTCTCGAAAAGTCTAAAGAACAGG
>DAINOA010000027.1:0-22738 GCA_036735625.1 Planktosalinus sp.
GACACTTTATTGACGTGTTGCCCGCCCGCACCGCTACTGCGTGTAGCTTTAAAGGTGAGTTCGTTGAGGAGGGTTTCTGGATTCATAAAACGAAAGTTTAAATTTTGATGCCGGTATTCCAGTTATCTGCTGTTAATTATATAACCGGATAATCTAAGATTAATCTAGGAAGCCCTGAAATTAAAAGGGCAATTATAATGTAAATGAACCATATTTTCAAACTAATTGTTTTTTCCCAAAACAATCTTTTTTTCCATTTTTCAGAGGTTACTATCATTAAAGAAAAAAAACCTATAATTAATGGAAGTATTAAGAAATAACCGAAAGATACAACTGTCCTGTCATATTCAATTGCTTGAGAGTATGTTTCCATCATTATCGAAATACCGAATAAACTATAAAAGTTTTGTGAAATTCTTTTATTAAATAACAGAAAAGCTCCTGCAAACAAAAGAAGAATGGCAACAATCCAACGGCTTAAATATTCTTTTAAATGTATTGGAATATTCCAGAGTAGATCAGGATATTTTTGTTGGAAAAAATAAGCCTCTAAGTCGTGAAACAAAAATAGTGAAGCTAATAACACTGATGGCAACCCAATTATAAGCCTATTTCTTTTCATATAGTAATTTCTTAATGCAGTTTTCCTTCTGACTTATAAGCAAGTTATTAAAAAAATATCATACAAATCAAAAATACTTAAATCACCTGATGACTCTCCTTCAACAAATCATTCACCGTTTTCACCGGGTTGAAAGTGCTTAAAGGTACTTCCACAAAAAGGGTGTTCCAGTGAGCCATAGCACCATTCCAAAGACCGGGAAGTTCCAGTGCTTTGATTTTTTTTCCTTGATGACTTTTGTGGGAAATAAAGCCCGAATCGGGATTAACAAATTGGGTTAAATCAAACTTTTCACCTTTGTAATTTTTCAGCCCGCACACCAAATCCACCGGATTGAAGTGTGTGGCTTCACTCACGATGTTCATTTGATGGGTGTTTACGGTATTTACTTGTGAAAGTTCTACGATTTGCAATGAAATTTTCCCGTCTTTATCTTTCACCCAAAAGGGTCCGCCACCGGGGGCTCCGGTATTTTGAACCATACCGCAAACACGTATGGGGCGATTCAGAAATTCGCGGGCTTCCTCCAGGGTTTGGGGCAGTGATTTCAGTTGCAGTTCTGAAGCCATAAACCCGCGGATGTCTTTTAACAAAACGTCATCTTCAGGCTGTTTATCGATGGATTTTAAAAACTTAAAAGTTGTAGCTTGAACTTCCAGCAACTTGCCGGCCAGTATTTTTTTATGAAGGGAGATGGTTTCCACTTCAGCTTCAGTCACGACGTTGTCTATGTTTTTGATAAAAACCAGATCTGCATCGATTTCATTGAGGTTTTCGAGTAAGGCACCATGTCCTGCCGGCCTGAAGTGCAGGTTTTTTTCTTCGTCGCGAAAGGGTCTGTTGTTGAGCGTCACCGCAAGCGTATCGGTGCTTTGCTTTTGAAAGGAATAGGTGATGTTGAAATTGCATTTAGTCTTGCGTTCTACCCGGTTTTTTACTTTGAGGAATTCTTTCTTAAAGTCATCAACAAAGGCTTCCGCAAAAGTGAAATGCAGGTAGCATTGTCCTTGAGTAACGGCATAAAATCCGCTTTCCAGCAGTTGTTCTTCAAAAGCGGTTGCGGTATTTTTGTTGTAACGGTGAAAGGGAATGAGTCCTTTGGGCAGGTTACTGTAGTTGAGCCCTTCTTCTTCAAGGAGCGTTTTTACTAAAAGATGGGTACGTTTTCCTTTGGTATAAAACTTATAATCGGGATACAGTTTTCTGATTTTTTTCCGCAGTTTTTTGATAAAGGCAAAATGGGTTAAGCCCTTTAAAAATGCTTGCAGCAATTCGGTATCGTTTTCTGCAAGATAGGCATTGAGTTTTAGTTCTTCAGGATTGTAAGTTTCCACAAAATGGTGCAGATGCTGAAACATACGGGTAGCGGCGCCGGATGCAGGCACAAATTTTACTATGGAAAGCTGGTCACGGTTTTTTTCATAGAGGTTTGCATACTGCATTTCCAAGGTGGAGTTGGGTTTTAAAATGCCGTTTCCAAGAGTGGCTGCACTCACCAGTTCTGTAAAGGGAATGCCTTTTTCAAAGCGTTCCAGGTCTTGCAGCACTTTTGCTTCGGTGAGACCGTGGTTTATAATTTGTTCTTTATCTTTTTTTGTGAATTTCATTTGTTTTGGTCAATTTGGGTATTTTCGGCTTACAAGTTTAACAATTTTTCAATTGTTGTGGTAGCGGTTTTGATTCTTTCGGGAAAAGTTCCCCTCAGTATTTTATACGGCAGCTTGTTTTTGTCAAGTTCTTCTTTAAAGCGTTGAAACATCATTTCGCGTTCGTGGGGTTTGTCTCTCAAATCGTCGGCTTCCCAGGGAGTGTCGATGTAGAGCAGGAAATAAAAATCATAGTGTTTGTCAAGAGCCTGTTGCATAATTGTTTCCGGGCAGTTTCCGTTGTGGTAAATTTCGGTATAGACTTTTAGCTGTAGCAAATTGGTGTCGTAAAAGACTATTTTTTCGGAATTGTTTTCGGCGAAAGCCTCATTTTTAGACTGTCCTTCACTTATTGGAATTAAGTCATCCCAGGTACAGACTTCGCGCTGTTCGTCCCATTTTTTCTGAAGGTATTCCCGCATATATTCAGGTGACCAGCCGGTGTTGAACTGTTTTGCCAGGGTTTCTGCTAAAGTGGTTTTTCCGGTGGATTCGGGTCCAAAAAAAACAATTTTCAAGAGCTTTTTGCCTGAAGTTGTGGGTTGTTGATTATTTTTTTCCATTCCAGATAGCCGTAAATCGCTATGATTGTAAAAATTAAATATTGCAGAGAAGTAAAGGTGTATCCCTTGTACAAATATAAGGGAACTGAAATGATATCGCCCACAATCCAGTAAATCCAATGTTCAATTTTCTTTTTGGCCATGAGCCACATGCCCACAAAGAAAATTGCTGTTGTGAGGGTGTCCACATAAGCTGTCCAGTCGTTCCAGTTGTCAAAAAGTTGATAGACAATAAAAACGAAAATCAAGGTTCCGCAAAACAGAAATATACTGTAAAAATGTTCTTTTTTGGTTGCAAAAGCAATGGGGGTGAAGTGGGTGGCATCCACTTTTCGGGTCCAGATGTACCAGCCATAAATGCTCATGGAAAAATAATAGACATTGATGAGCATATCACCAATGAGTCCCCACTGGTGCAATAAATAAACGAAAATTAATGTGCTGACTATCCCGGTTGGATAAACCAGGATGTTGTTTTTTTTGGCAAACCAGACGGAGAGTAAGCCAAAAGCAACGGCCACAATTTCTAAAATGATATGCAGTGTGGAGTACCCTGCATATTGCCCAAATAGCCAATCAAAAATGAGGAACATAGTCGCTGCGGTTTGATTTTACAATCTTGATATAAAGGACACCTCTTTCAACCGCTTCCAGTGCTGTTTTTATTTCAGAATTTAGCACCTTCATAACCTTGTCATAATCGCCATAAACCTGAGTGCTTAATGGGTTTTCAAGCACTTTTAGCCCTGATTTTCGCAGTTTTTTGATAAAGTCTTTAATTGGTGTTTCAAAGTCGTCCTGAAGTGGAGAAAGCGTGAGTTCTACTGAAATGTCCATAGTTTTAATTTTTTAAATTTCTGAAACTTTTAAAAGTTCCCCTCTCCTGCCTGCCGGCAGGCAGGTTTGGAGGGGGATTTAGGTCGCCGACGCTTCAAAGCTTTAGCGACGAAACGGGGAGGATAAACCAGAAACTTCCCACACTACTCTTCATAAACGTGCAATTTAGCTCCCATGCCGTAATTGCTATATCCTTTTCTTAGCAATTCTGAATTGGGGTTGTAATTAAAGTCAAAGGGTTGCCATTTTTTATCGTTAAAAAAGATGCGTCTCACTAATGTTTTTTGTCCTGAAATCTGATTTGTAAGCGGCAACAAAGGCCTGAAAGAAATTGCGATTCTTTCAATTCCCCTAGGGGTTTCATATTCGTTAAAGGTTTTAGTTTGAATCAGGTTTCCATCGGGATCTGTGGGACCTAAAACCTGAATGGAAACAAAAAGACCGTTTTCAGGAATGAAAACATTGTTTTTGAGTACTTCTAACTCAAATACATCCTTTTTTTCTTGTTCGTTAACATTAAAAACTACATTTCCATAAGAGATTTCTCTTCCGGGAAGACCGTTGTCATTTTCATAAAATTTAACCCTCATTAAAGTTGAAAAGCGTCTCACCTGAACTACTTTACCTGCCACCTCTTCTTTGACATTTATGGGTAATAAAAGGGTTGTGATTTGTGTGGGCTTGTTTTCATATTTTGTAAAAAGGACCGCCATTTCACTTTCAACAGTTTGTAGCCAGGAGTTGTGATAACTGGAATGCGAAATGGGTTTTAATTCCCGTTTTTTAAAAGTACCATCTCGTGTGATTGTTATGATAACTTCTTTTAATTGGTCAATTTCGGGTAGCAAAGCATACTCCTCTTTTATTTCTGAAGTGAGAATGCTCTGGTTTTTATAGCCCAAAGCCGAAACGAACAGCGTATCAATTTCCGGATATCTTTTTTTCTGATAAAGAAATTCGCCATTTGCATTTGCGTGTGTTCCAAGTCCATTTCCAAATGATATGGTTACAAATGAGACCGGCTCTTTAGTTTCAGCATCATAAAACTGTACCATTTGCCCGGAAGCAAAAAAGCTTAATAAAAGAAATGTGAATGTAGTAAGAATGTTTTTCATAATCTGTGGTTAAAGTTACCCATTTCAAAAGCAGTTCCAATAACCACTAAAGAAGCTCCGGCATCATAAACCTCTTGTAATTCTTTTTCAGATTTAATGCCTCCACCAACAATGAGTGGGATATTTATTGCCTCACTTACAGCTTGTATTATTTCATTAGAGACACGGTTTTTTGGACCACTTCCTGCCTCGAGATAGATAAGCTTTTTACCCAGATACTGTCCTGCCAATGCTATATGAACAATTGTTTTTACATCGCCCTGCGGTAATGGTTTTGTGTTGCTAACACGTTCTACGGCGCTTTGTTTTCCTCCATCAATTAGTACATATCCTGTGGGTATAATTTCTAAGGAGCTTTCTTTTAAAACAGGTACTGATTTAATTTGTTGGGTGATTAAGTATTCAGGATTGTTTCCGGAGAGTAAGCTCAGAAACAAAATAGCATCTGCTTCTTTTGAAATATGGTCTGCATCTCCCGGAAAAAGAAAAATGGGAAGTTGGGTTGCTTTTTTTAGTGATGTAACAGTTTCTTTAGTCTGAAATTGGGTAGTTGTGCTTCCACCAACAAATAAGTGAGTTGTAGTAATGGGAATTTTTGATAGAAAAGGTACAACATTTTTTGTGTCAAATTTCTCCGGATCAATGAGAATCGCGAGCAGCTTTTGCTTTTCGGTAAAGGCGTTGAAAATAGAAGAAAAGTAGTTGTTCATGAATTTCTTTTTTAGCACAAGGCATAAGCACAGGTGAATCCTTCAAATTCAAAAAAATTGACGAGGTACCTGCTTGTTTTTCCTTTAAAAATAATGTCTGCAGAGGTTTGCAAGTCCTCAAACTGAAAATCTTTTACGTCAATATGATGCAGAAAGCTTACACCCGGATTTGCATAAAGTTTGTAAAGGGCTTCTTTTGCACACCACACAATAGTTAATTTTTGAATCACAGCATCTACATTAGCCAATGTTCTGTATTCTTTTAAGGGGGTAAATTTATTAGCGATGCGCAGTATTTTTTCACGTTGTTTTTCAACATCGATTCCCACTTCATTTTTGCTGATGATGATACCTGAAAACTCGTGTGAATGGGTGATTGAAATACAGTTGCCATCTTTTAAATCGGGTTTTCCGTTTTCATTGTAAATTAGGTCGTGATCTATATAACCCACTTCTTTTAGTAAATGGCGCACACTCAAAAAACCCCTTTTGTGAATGTCTGAAAGCATACCGGAAATTCTAGTTATACTAGTATCAGTAAGCGAAATTCCACTTTGAAGATCCACAAAAGATTCTTCAATCTTCCAAATGAGAACTTTGGTATGAGAATTAACTGTTATTGTTTTGTAAAGAGGCATAACTTTTAGAAGATAATCTGTATTTTTGTATTCGAAAAAAAATTGCTTAATACAAATATAACATTATGAGTACTAAAACTGTGCCTTATACGGCTTATAAAGTGAAAGATATTTCTCTGGCTGCCTGGGGAAGAAAAGAAATTGAGTTAGCTGAAGCAGAAATGCCGGGCTTAATGTCTTTAAGAGAGGAGTTTAAAAATGAGCAACCATTAAAAGGTGCCCGCATTGCAGGATGTCTTCATATGACTATTCAAACAGCGGTTTTAATAGAGACACTTACAGCTCTTGGTGCTGAAGTGACTTGGAGTTCGTGTAATATTTTCTCCACTCAAGACCAAGCTGCCGCAGCGATTGCTGCAGCAGGAATTCCCGTTTATGCATGGAAAGGAATGAACGAGGAAGAGTTTAACTGGTGTATTGAGCAAACGTTGTTTTTCGGCGAAGACCGCAAGCCCTTAAATATGATTCTTGACGATGGAGGTGATTTGACCAATATGGTTTTAGATGTATATCCTGAACTTGCTCCCGGCATAAAAGGTTTGTCTGAAGAAACCACAACAGGAGTACACCGTTTGTACGAAAGAATGAAAAACGGAACACTACCAATGCCCGCCATCAATGTAAATGATAGTGTGACTAAATCAAAATTTGACAACAAATATGGCTGTAAAGAGAGTGCTGTGGATGCTGTGAGACGCGCTACAGACACTATGCTTGCCGGAAAACGTGTAGTTGTTTGCGGTTATGGTGATGTAGGTAAAGGAACTGCAGCCTCTTTTAAAGGAGCAGGGTCAATTGTTACTGTAACTGAAATTGATCCCATTTGTGCATTGCAAGCAGCTATGGATGGTTATGAAGTGAAAAAACTGGATACTGTTATCGCAAATGCTGATATTGTATGTACAGCTACCGGAAACAAAGATATTATACAGGAGCGCCACTTTAGAGCGATGCGTGATAAAGCGATTGTTTGTAACATCGGGCATTTTGATAATGAAATCGATATGGCCTGGCTGAACAAAAACTATGGCAACACCAAAGACGAAATCAAACCACAAGTAGATAAATACACCATTAACGGGAAAGACATCATCGTTCTTGCCGAAGGTCGTTTGGTAAACTTGGGATGTGCAACAGGACACCCCAGTTTTGTGATGAGTAATTCATTTACAAATCAAACTCTGGCTCAAATTGAACTTTGGAAAAACACTGAAAATTATGAGAATCAAGTGTATGTATTGCCTAAACACCTTGATGAAAAAGTGGCGAGGCTTCATTTGGAACGCATTGGGGTTGAGTTGGAAACACTGAGAGAAGACCAGGCAAAATACATTGGCGTGACTGTTGAGGGCCCTTACAAGCCTGAGTATTACAGGTATTAATGAAAAATTAACTATTGTTATTATAAACCTCGCTTCTATAGCGAGGTTTTTTTTATAATTAAAAAGTGTTTAAAAAATAACAATTTGATAAAGAGAGAGTTTAGGTGTAATTAAATTTATGTTTGATATTTGAAAATTATTAGTTTGAAAAGACTATTGTTAACAATACTTAAGTTTAAAAAAATAAATATGAACAGTTATTTAAAATATTCAATTATTCCTCTTGCTCTTATTTTTGCAGGATGTCAAGGAAATTCAAATAAAGAGAACCCTGAAAACAATGAAATCACTAAAGCAGACAGTATAAGTAAAGAAGTATTAGAGTTTTCAATTACCGGAAAGCATGCTGAAGATGATTCCACATTGCTGAGGGTTGCTTTTATTGGAGATGGAGAACCAAAACCCTGTGCTGAATTTCCCCATACAGCTGCTGCTGTTGAACAAATCAATTTACTTATGGAATCACAACCTATCGATTTTCTAATCGGGGTTGGCGATATTGCCCATAAAGGAACAGAAATACAATATGAAGCTGCAACCGAGGTATTCCAAAAACTAAAAGCACCCTTTTACCCCATTATGGGAAATGAAGAATACGGAAGCACGGTGGAGCGCTACCTTGAATTTGCCCAGCAATGGAACAGCAAAATCACGAATAAAAGTTATGTAATCAATCACGAAAAACTGGCATTTGTTTTTGCATCGCCCGATTACAGCCGGGAATTTGAAGACAGTGGCTCTATGTGGGTTCTTGAACAAGTTAAGCGATTAGCTCCAAAACCAGTTATATTAATAGTACACGGTGCGCAAAAAGGTGTTTATGACGAAAACCCTGATAAAGGTATAGGCAACCAACTATTCATAGATCAAGTTATTCCACAAGAGAATCTAGCAGTTGTTATTTCCGGTGATTTACATATGGATATGGAAAGGGTGAACCACTCCAAAAAAATTAATCACACTCACTACCTTCATATTCCAGCTCTTGAACGCACCAAAATCCCCGATGAAACAAACCATACACCAATGTTTAGAGTGATGACAATTACTAAAGATGGAAATGTGAAAGTTGAAACTTATGCAACCGGTGAAAACACTCCGCGAGTAGAACTTGAATATTCCTTTGACCTTGATATATTAAAGTAAAAACAATCTCAATCAAAAATGGGCGGAAAACCATTAATAAATCAAAAGTAGATATTTTGAACTTCCCTAAATTGAGTTGACCGTTTTGCCAATATGATAAATTTTGGGCGGAGTTATAGGACTTATAAACTTTTTTATTATGCTTGGTTGATGAACATATATATAAGAAAAGCTTAAAATGTTATTTATCTAATTTAAAACTAACTTTCATTAAGTAGTATGCGAATATCATTGATTAGATTATTTGTGATTATGGTAACAATATCAATTTTTTCCTGTAAAAAGGAAAAAGAATCTACCATAGCTGTAGCTCTTGAGGTTAAGCATCCTCGTGTAATTTGGACAGAAAATCCTTCTGAACACGCCATTGTTTCATGGACTAGCACCCTTTTGGGAACCGAAAGTTATGTTGTTTATGATACCGTTCCAAACTTAGACATTAAAAAGGCGATGCGCGCCGAAAGCGCAAAAGACGGTAAAATATTTATGCGTAAAATGGATTATACAGAAGGTGTTCCTGAAGGATATTTCCATCACACAGAACTTTTTAATCTTCTACCTGCAACAACTTATTATTTTAAGTATTGCACAGACGGCGTTTGTTCTGAAGAATATAATTTTTTAACAGCACCGGTAGAAAACATTCCTTTTTCAATAATTTCCGGAGGAGATTCCAGAATGGGAGGAGAAAAGCCACGTTATGCCGGGAGAACACCCCTTGTTGAAAGACAAGAAATGAATAGATTGATTGCTACGTTAACAGAAGAAGACCCTTCCATACTAGCATTTGCTCACGGTGGTGATTATTGTACCACAGCAGACTGGCGCCACCTTTATTGGTGGTTTGAAGATCATGTTTTGACAATTACAAAAGATAATAGAATTTTACCTCTTATTATAGCAAGAGGAAACCACGAGCATGAGATTGGTTTTCTTGAAAATTTTTGGTTGGGTGAAATTTCAAACGAGTACAGTGACGGATATTATTTTATGACACAGTTAACCCCTACTGCTGCTTTGATTACCTTAAATACTGAAACGAGTATGGCTGGGAAGCAATTGGAATTTCTCGAAGAGACCCTTGAAGAGCGAAGGCAAGATTTTAAATGGATGTTCACTCAATATCATAAGCCTGCCTATCCTTCTGTTAAAGACTTTGACAGGGAAGATTTTTATCACGTAAGGAGATATTGGGTGCCACTTTTTGAAAAATATAAAATAGATTTGGCTTTGGAGTCTGATGGTCATACCCTAAAAAAAACATCACCAATACTGAATGGTAAAATTGACAAAGATGGTATTATCTATATAGGTGAAGGTGGTTTGGGAGTACCCCAAAGAAAACCAGATGCAAGCAGGTGGTATTTTGGCGAAGGAAGTATGGTTGAAAGTGCCCATCATTTATGGAAAATTGATGTTACAGATTCTGTTACTCACGCAACAGCAATTGGCATCAAAAGAGATACTTTACATGCTTTTAGTATTCCTTATAAACCTTACTTAGTTGAAGCTATTTTTAATTAAAGAAAATTTTTATTCACTAAAGGGTGTCTTTCAAATTTTAAGATTTACACTGGTCTTGTATATTTTAGCATTTGTACTAAAATTATACAAAGGGTCAGATATTAGTGCGATGCTGGTGGTTGTAAAAGGATGGTCTGAAGGAGCTGCTTACTGGACCGAAAAAGGCCTTGCAATTTTTTTAATTCTTCTGGCAATCTCGTTGTTTATTAAACCGGTAATTCTAAACACGGTTTTATTAATGACATTCTTAATTTTTAATGCCATCATCGTTTATGAGAATGCCGGAAGGCATTTTTATGAGCTTTCCTTTTTTTCTGCTTTGGCAAAATGGGTTGTGCCTTTGCTTTACCTTTCTGTATTTTTAAGTTTAAAGAAACTTGATTATGTGTTTGTGCCAAAATGGTTACTCATTTTAACCCGATTTTCACTCTTTCTCATTTTCTTTGTTCACGGTTTAGGTTGCTTGTGGATGCACCCCGGGTATATAGATTATTTGATTGGTGTTGGAGCAACATTCACGGGAGGTTTCATGTCACAATCTCTCGCTGAAATCATTTTGATTGGAATTGGTGTTGTTGATATACTAATTGCAATTATCGTTCTCTTTAAGCCCTTTAAATATGTTTTATTGTGGATGGTCATTTGGGGCTTATTAACCTCTTTTTTACGCATCGTTGATGCCGGAATTTTTAATTATACAGAGTTTTTGATTCGAGTTCCTCATTTTACATTACCTCTTGTCTGTTTGCTGCTTTATAAACTAAAAAAACCTGCATTAACTAAGTAAGGCAGATGTTTTTAAAAGGAGTGTAGTTTACGGTTAAATTCCCAATTCGGCTAAGTCATCATCAACAGCTATAGCTTCAATTTCTTTTTTACCGCTGGATTTCCCAATCTTCTTAATTAATTTAGACTGATACACGTGCTGTTTGAGAGTATTTCAAATTGATGTAAATAGCCTGTTTCAGGATTATTTTTCTGCATACAATGACGTGCAATATTGAGTCTGTTGGAGATTGATAAAAACGTATTTCCATTGGAAGATCAAATTCAGGTTCTTTTTTTCCCTCAAAAACCGGGAAACCACCCTTGTCCAATGGTTACATAGAATAGGTTTTGAAGTTATAGTAAAAATGAGTAAACATACAAAGGGGCACATAAAATGTGCCCCTAAGTAAATTAACTAACAAATAAATATATTAAAAAAGGTCATATTTCAAACCAAAAGTCAAGCGTCTGTCATAAAACTCAACTTGCTGAGTTCGCTCTCGCACACCTTGATAATATCTTAAAGGTTGATTTGTAATGTTATTCAAATCAGCATAGATTCTTAGGTTTTTTGTAAATGCATAGGTTACATTAAAATCTAAGAAAAATTGTTTGTCATAATACCTATCTTCAAAGGCTTCACCGCCCAGCTCATCAATATAAGCATCAGAAAAGTTTCCGGATATTCTTGCACTAAATTTACCATCAGCATAGGATAATGAACCATTGAACATGTTTGGTGATGCACCCGGTAATTCTAAATCTCCTCTTTCATCTCCATCTGCGTTTCTGATACCGTTAGCTTCAGAGGTTAAATAAGTATAGTTTAAAAATATACCAAAGTTTTTACCTATTCCAGGGATAAAGTCCAGTTGCCTTTGAAAGGAAACTTCAGCTCCTGCAACATAAGCATCATCACCGTTTTGAGGTTGGAAAGTTCTAAAACCTGCGTTTGGTTGCCCCGCAGCTACTTCGCCAATTTGAGTATAAACAAAGTCATTAATTCTTTTATAAAACACCCCTCCTGATAACAAACCAATGGAGTTAAAGTAATGCTCAGCCATGATATCAAAATTCATTGAGGTAGTTGGGTTTAAATCTGAGTTCCCTAAGACTATTTCTCCATCTTCAAGTAAGACATCAACTGTTGGAACAAGATCAACATAATTGGGTCTGGCCAAAGTGTTTGTCCAAGCAAACCTCAAAACTGTTTTGTCTGTTACATCATATTTAAAATGAACACCGGGTAGAACATTTGTGTATGAACTCTCTTCAGTAATTTGACCAATTAGCTCATCCTCTTCTAGAATTTCATTTCCGGTTGCTGTTATTTTTGTAGTCTCTAATCTAACCCCTGCTAAAATACTAAGCTTGTCAGACAGTTTTTGATTCGTCATAACATAGCCGGCGAAAACATCTTCGCTTACGTCAAAATTAGCTCTTAAGTACTCATCTGGAACATCCTCAAAATCAAATAAATTACTGTTGCTTAAATTTAAACCTCCCAAAAATCTTGGATCCATAAAAAAGCCTGTTGCATATTGTGCCCCCGCTAGATAATTAGGGTCTGTGTAGTCTTTAATAGGCACATCACCTAAGGTTCCAAATGCCTGTGGATTTTCTGCTGTAGGCTCAAATTCAAAGAAGTTGTTGTCTCTAAACTTGTTTTTTAATTTCATCCTGGCCCCCATCTTAATAATTCCATCTCCCTTGCCAAAAAAATCTGCCGGCAATGTGAAGTTCACAAATCCATTAAGATCTTCTTCTTCCGTATATCTGTTTTCTTCAGAAATGACGTTTAAGTTGAATTGATCCGGAGTGAGGTCTCCCGGACTTGAAGGTGTAAAAAATGGAAATTCAGGGTCAGAAAAGTCACCTATAAGAGAAACACCACCTCTTTGATACTGTGCATATCTTTCATTGGGTCTATCTTCAGAGGCTTTAGCATAAGAAAAAAGCCAGTCAATTTGCAAATTGTTAATTAGATGTTCGCCATTCAAAGTGTAGTTTTGCATACGTTGGTCTTCAAGGCGCGTGTTTTGTATTCTTCCACCGTCAATTCCTCCTTTGGTTTGCCTTCTTATTCTTCCTTCATAACCTACAATGTTTTCTGTTCCAGGTGCAAATACCGGTTCAATATTATCATATCTTAAACGCAATCTGTTTTCACGGTCATCTCTCCAGTTGTACATGGATTTGAAGAAAATGGTGTTGTTTTCATCAAATGAATAATCAAAATTGGCAGAGAAACTCCTTCTTACTCGTTGTACAAGATACACCCTAATGTCACTTTCTTCAACATAAGGATTTACAGTTATATCTTCTTCAGTAAGAGGACTTTCAGCTTCATTTGTCCATATTGCTTCAACGTTATCAGATCCAAAATCGTTGTCATTTATAGAAGCAGAAATCATCCAACCAAATTTTTTGTTTTTTGTTTTGTCACCAATTAAAAAAGAACCGTTTAAAATTCTTTTATCAGTTATAAAATTTATACCCGAGCCCAATGTTGCAGACAGTCTGAAACTTTGAGGTGAAGAACGCGTGATTAAATTTACTGAACCACCAAGCGCATCACCATCCATATCTGGAGTAACGGCTTTGTTCACTTCTATTGTTTGAATCATGTCAGACGGGATTAAGTCCATCTGTACATTTCTGTTATCTCCTTCTGCAGAGGGTATTCTGCTTCCGTTAAGTGTAACAGAATTAAGTTCTGGAGCTAGCCCTCTTACAATAATATTTCTGGCTTCCCCTTGATCAACTTGCATAGTGATACCTGGAATTCGTTTCACGGCATCCCCAATATTAGCATCGGGAAATTTACCAATTTGATCTGTGGATACAATATTGGTAATATTAGCTTTGTTTTTTTGAGTGTTTAATGCTCTGGCTTGACCGCTAAGAGTATATCCTATTATTTCAACGGCATCGAGTTCTTCTGCGTTTTCTCTTAAGACAAAATTTGCATTAGTTGTTTGACCGGCAATCACAGTTATATCCATGATGTTGTCATCATACCCTAGGTATTTTACAGTTAATTTGTGTGTACCTTCAGGGACATTGAGAATTAAAAACTCGCCATCAACATCAGAAATGGCTCCTTTTCTAAGTTCCTCAATTAAGACATTTGCTCCGGGAACATAAATGTTATTTGGGTCTGTAATAATCCCTCTAATGTTACCTGTTTGAGAAATGCCCACATAAAAAGATAATAAAAGAAATGTAAGTAAGTAGTTTGTTTTCATGTTCAGTTAATTTTGTTCAAACTTACTGGATTCCATGAAAAAGGGGGTTTACAGAATAATAATCTTAGGTTAACTAATGTTTAATATCTTGCAAAAAATAGTCAACATAACGTTTGCTTAACAATAACTAAATGATTTCGCAATATATCAAGTGTAATAGCATATTTGAAGACATTTGTAATAACTAAAATAGATAGCTTGTGACATCTTCTTCTAATTTTGAATTTCTTAGAAACTTAAAAATAGGAAGGGACAGTAAAAAAAACCCTTCAAGTTTTTTTGAAGGGATTTTTACCGTAATTTTCAATTCATTGAAATTTTCAATTCATCGCAAGCATACAATCTTTGAAGTTTGCAACACCTTGATTGAGCAGCGCTAAGCCTTCCTCTTTGCTAGCGGTTGCGTCAATTTTAATTTCTTGACCGTCGGGAGTATAAACAATATAAAAACCATCTTCAAATGTAGAAAGTTTAATTACCTCCCCATCTGCTTTTATGGCAGACCAGGATTGTTCCTCAGGGTTGTAAACCAAGTCTAATGTTTGTCCTTTGTCAACACCCTCAATCACATTGATTTTAAGGTGATTTTTTGTAGCTATCATTTCATAGGTGTTTCCATCTCTTTCAACAATTTGTGTTTCCATGTCGCCTTCATTCATGGCAATTGGGTTTGAACCAGACCAGAACTCAATAACATTGAAAATGATGACATCTCCCAAAAAGAATAAACCGTAAACAGGGACAATATTTAAAGCCCAAAAGATGAGGTTGTCCAAAAATTTATTACTGGTTAATCCATCATTCCAATCTCTCAAACTGTTAAAGGCGCTAAATGAACCTAAGCAGCTAGTAAATAAAATAGTACTCGAAAGCGCGGTGCAAATCATTAATTTTTTCATATGGGTTTTATTTAAAAGTTAATGTTTGAAATTACAATAAAATTTTTAAAAAAATAAAAAAGCCTTTCAAAAAAGATGAAAGGCTTCTAAAAATAAATTTATATAAAAAAACTATGCTTCAAACGGTTCAATAGAAACGAATGATTTATTGTCTTTTCTTTTTGAAAATTTTACTAATCCATCCACTTTAGCGTGAAGGGTGTGGTCTTTTCCGGCATATACATTCTCACCGGGATTGTGAGTATAGCCTCTTTGTCTTACGATGATGTTTCCGGCAACAGCAGCTTGTCCTCCAAAAATCTTAACGCCAAGGCGTTTTGATTCTGATTCTCTACCGTTTTTGGAACTACCAACTCCTTTTTTGTGTGCCATTTTATTGTGGTTTTAATTTTTATCTATTTACTTAAAGCGTCTATCAATTCTGCTTTTTTAAGAGCAGAATATCCTTCAAGGCCTCTCTCTTTTGCCAAGTCTTTTAATTGAGCAACAGTTAAGCTGCTTAAATCTTCTGAAACAGCTTTTGCTTTAGGAGCTTCTTTTTTTACAGTTTCTTTCTTTTCAGCTTTGGGAGCAGCTACTTTTTCCTCTTTTTTAACTGCTTTTTTTGCACCCGAAGCAATAATGCTTTCGATGACAATTTCAGAAAGGTATTGACGGTGACCATTTCTCTTTTGATAGCCTTTGCGTCTTTTCTTTTTGAAAACGATAACTTTATCACCTTTAAGATGTCTGGTAATTTTTGCTCCTACCTGAGCTCCTTCTATAGCCGGGGCGCCTAAAGTGATGTTTTCACCTTCTCCAATAAGAAGAACATTGTCAAAAGAAACAGATGTTCCTTCTTCTTCAGACAAACGGTGCACAAACACTTTTTGGTCTTTTGCAACTTTAAATTGCTGCCCTGCTATCTCTACAATTGCGTACATAGCTTGTTTTTGTTGATTAAAATTTAATTTACTTTAAAAGTTTGCTCTAAAGCGGGCGCAAATATACACCTAAAAAATGAATATACAAATGGCTAATAGTCACTTTTTGATGTAGTTTTATTTTTGTTGTTGGTTCCAGGAGTCTTTTAACAGTTGCATAAAAGCCAATGTTAAAACAAAAGAGGTTGCTAATCCCATAATAAGGACAGAGACAATTAATACAAACGGACCACTGCTCAAATTGATATCCCAATTTTCTATAATTGTATTTGCAAAGGAAGGCTCAATGTGATACATGTAGATTGCCATTGAAATTCCAAAGAGAACTGCAGCAAAAAAACCACTTAATAATCCCACCTGAAATCCTTTTTCATATTTAAAATTTTTATGTGATTTTTTATAATTTGTAATGGCAAGATAGATACCATACCCAAAAATCACTGCGTTAAAGGCACTCAACACAGTCAAGGTATGTAAGTTTATGAGGCGCAAAATCAAAAAGTAGGCAATTAATAAAAATGTTATTAAAATGCCATATTTAATATATTGTTTTGTCATAATAATTAGATTTAGATAGTAATTTTCTTCCCTAATATCGTAAAAAATGTAATTAACTTTGATTAAAACCTTGTTAATTTTTAGCGTATTACAATTAAGAATAGCTCTATGTCTTATATTTGTTGAATAAATAAATTGTGTAACAAAACTCAACGTTCACTTACTAATGAATCACATATTAAATTAATTTTAATGACTATGAAAAAAAATCTTTTTACCATAGCGTTTCTTTTTTTTGCATTCACCCTTGTTAATGCTCAAGAAGTCGCTTTTGAAGAGTACACACTTGATAACGGTTTACACGTTATTTTACATCAAGACAACACGGCACCTGTAGCTATTACCTCCGTAATGTATCGAGTGGGCGCTAAAGACGAAAATCCTGAACGAACAGGATTTGCTCACTTTTTTGAACACCTTTTATTTGAAGGTACAAAGAATATTGAACGAGGGGAGTGGTTTAAAATTGTTTCTTCTTATGGAGGCTCAAACAATGCCAATACCAGTGACGACCGTACTTATTATTATGAAATTTTCCCCTCAAATGCAGTAGAAGTGGGACTCTGGATGGAAAGCGAACGCTTGCTTCACCCAATCATCAATCAAATTGGTGTAGATACTCAAAATGAAGTTGTTAAGGAAGAAAAGCGATTGAGAGTTCTTAATCAACCTTATGGAAGACTTCTCGAGCATGTAAAGAAAAACATGTTCAAAAAGCACCCTTACCGCTGGTCACCTATTGGAAGTATGGAGCACCTTGACGCTGCTACCTTGGATGAGTTTCTTGCGTTTAATGATAAATTCTATGTCCCTAATAATGCAACACTTGTTGTAGCCGGCGACATTGATGTTCCCGAGGTAAAAAAAATGATTCAAGATTATTTTGGTCCAATACCCAGAGGAAATGATGTGCCAAAAGTAAACATTCAAGAGGCACCCATTACAAAACAAATAGATGCAGTTGCTTATGACTCAAATATACAGATACCGGCAATTGTTCATGCATACAGAACACCCTCAATGACAACAAGAGATGCTCGTGTTCTCAATATGGTTTCAAGTATTCTTAGCACAGGAAGAAGTTCTAGGCTTTACAAAAAACTTGTTGATGAAGAGAAAACAGCACTTCAAGTTGCAGCATTAAATTTTAGTCAAGAAGACTATGGAATTTATATAACATTTGCAATTCCATTGAATAACACCTCCTTGGATGACCTCACAAAATCAATTGATGAAGAAATAATAAAACTTCAAAATGAACTCATTTCAGAAAATGAATTTGAGAAGCTCCAAAATGTTTTTGAAAATAACTTTGTAAATTCAAATGCTACAATTGCCGGAATTGCCGGTTCTCTTGCTACCTATCAAATGTTTTATGGAGATACAAATTTAATCAATACAGAGATTGACATTTACAGAAGTATAACTCGTGAGGAAATTAGAGAAGCAGCAAGAAAATACTTAAACCCCAATCAAAGAGTTAGGCTGGAATATTTACCCGAAAATGATAAACAATAAAAAAAATCACCAATGAAAAATAACATATTATCCATAATCGTTTGTTTGCTTTTTGTGGGCTTTACAAGTGCACAAGTTGACAGAAGTAAAAGACCTGTTCCAAAACCGGCACCCACCATAAACCTATCCTCACCTCACTCCTTTGAATTAGACAACGGGATGAAAGTAATGGTTGTAAAAAATTCGAAATTACCGCGTGTGAGAATCCAACTTCAATTGGACAACCCGTTATATGCGTCTCAAGATAAAGCAGGGGTTGAATCAATTCTTGCGGCTATGTTGGGAAATGGAACGACAACTATTTCAAAAGATAAATTCAATGAAGAAATAGACTTTCTTGGAGCAAGTGTAAATTTTGGCTCTCAAAGCGGTTTTGCAAGTTCACTTTCAAAATATTTTGACAGAGTATTTGAACTCTTTGCAGATGCTGCAAAAAACCCATTGCTTGTTGAAGAAGAATTTCTAAAAGAAAAAGACAAGTTGCTGGAAGGATTGAAAAATAACAAAACAGATGTTTCAACTGTTTCTAGGCAAGTTTCATCTGCCTTACTCTATGGAACCAAACACCCAAAAGGAGAGTTTGCCACAGAGGAAACCGTTCAAAACATTTCTTTGGCAGATGTGAAAAACTATTATGACAACTTTTTCTCACCAGAGAATGCCTATCTTGTTGTTATTGGTGATGTAACCATTCCTAAGGTTGAGGCATTAGTGAATCTTTATTTTAAAGACTGGCCCAAAAAGGCTGTACTTGACATAAGCTACTCAATGCCTCAAGATGTTCCCGCAACTCAAATCAATTTTATCGATATGCCCAATGCCGTTCAATCAGAATTGGTTGTAGAAAATGTGGTAAACTTAGAAATGAATCACCCAGATTATCACGCAGTACTTGTTGCAAACAGCATTTTGGGAGGAGACTTTAATAGTTATTTAAATATGAACTTGAGAGAGGACAAAGGCTGGACTTATGGAGCACGTTCTTCAACAGGAGCCAGCAAACATGTTACAAGTTTTTATGCAACAACCAGCGTGAGAAATGCAGTAACAGATAGTGCAGTTGTTGAAATGATTCGCGAAATTAAAAACATTAGAGAAAACCTTGTAGATAATGACAAGCTCGCATTAGCGAAAGCAAAATACACAGGAAATTTCGTTTTAGCTCTTGAAAGACCTGAAACCATAGCCAATTATGCATTGAACATAGAAACGCAAAATTTACCCAAAGATTTCTATGAAAACTACCTCAAAAAAATCAACGCAGTGACTGCAGAAGATGTAAAAAGAGTGGCTAATACTTATTTTAAAATAGACAAAGCCCGTATTGTAGTTACAGGGAAAGGCTCTGAAATTCTTGAAGGAATTAAAAATATCGACAGAGGAGATGGAAAAATGATTCCTGTAAGCTATTTTGACCGCTATGCCAATGAGGTTGAAGAGCCCAATTATAACATTGAAATAGACCCTTCGGTAACTGTTGAGACTGTGTTAAATAATTACATCAATGCTATCGGCGGAAAGAGTAAACTTGAGAGTGTAAATTCTCTATTTACAGTTGCAGGAGCAACGATGCAAGGAATGCAACTGGGCATGGAAATGAAAACCACTTCAGATAAGAAAATGTCTCAAGCCATATTAATGGGCGGTATGGCTATGCAAAAAACAGTCTTTAACGGCGAAAGCGGATATAGAATGGCACAAGGTCAAAAAGTAGAGTTTGATGAAATGCAAATTCAAGAGATGAAAGAAAGTGCCGGTACCTTCCCCGAAATGAATGCAAAAAATGCGATACTTAAAGGAATAGAAAACGTTAATGGAGAAAACGCTTACGCAGTTCAGTTTGGAGAAAATAAAGTAAGCTTTTATAGTGCTGAAACCGGATTAAAAATTAAAGATGAAACCACCAATGAAGTAAATGGAATGCAAATGAAATCTGCTATCTATTTTGGTGATTACAAAAAAGTGAATGACATACTGTTTCCTCACACAATCAGTGTTTCTGCAGGGCCTCAAGAGTTAAAATTTGAAGTATCAGAAATTAAAATCAATGAAGGAGTGAGTAATGCAGATTTTGAATAGTAAATAAATTTAAGACAATAAATTTTGACAAAACCGCCCCACTATACCGGGGCGGTTTTTATTTTTCTTTTGGGTTATCTGTATGAAGCCAAATAGATTCACTAAAGTCAATATTAAAAACATCACGTATTTTTTTAGAATCTTATTTTAAATAAATGCAATTCAATATCAAAACAGTTATTTGTTAAACTAAATCCTGTAGTAAAAACAAAGATTTAACATTATTGTTGAAGTATTTTTGTTTAAATTTGAATCCCTATTTTTACTCTCAAATTTTTTTTAGCTAATTATGCTTCTGGTTTTATTAGTAAAGGGTGAATGCATCTTTTGCAAAAGATAATTGATGAAACTTTAAAATACGATGGCTATGAAAAAGAATCTACTAATTTGCTTACTAATTTTGTTCTTTACAAATTTAGGAGCACAAGTGGGAATTAACACAATAAATCCAAATGCTGTTTTAGATGTTAGTTCCAGCAATCAAGCTACTCCCTCAAATACAGACGGGATTTTAATTCCTAAAATGGATGCCTTTCCGGGAACTAATCCCGGAGCAGCTCAAGACGGTATGTTGGCTTATTTAACCATCACGGTGGGCAGTAATCTTCCGGGGTTTTATTATTGGGATCATGCTTCAACAATATGGCGACCTGTGGGGAGTAATTCCGGTTGGAGTGTTCAAGGAAATGCAGGCACAGTTGATGGCACTAATTTTATAGGAACCACAGACAATATTCCCTTAAACATTAGAGTTGACGATGAGCAAGCCGGAAGAATAGAGTGGGATATAGCCACTGCAAATACTTCTTTTGGACATCGTACACTTGAGAGCAATACCGGAATATATAACACGGCCTTTGGGTATTATAGTTTATTGGAAAATACAACGGGAGGTAATAATACCGGTTTTGGAGTAGCAACCCTTAGGCTCAATGAAACAGGATTTGAAAATACAGCAATTGGTTCCAGAGCCATGCGAAATAATACGTTAGGACAACGTAACACGGCAGTTGGGTCATATGCTTTGCAGAATAATCAAACCGGCAATAATAATTTAGCATTAGGATTTCAAACATTATTAAGTAATATTTCCGGGGGAGATAATATTTCATTGGGGTTTGCAACTCTCCCTCTGAATACAACAGGGAGTCAGAATGTAGCTATAGGTGTAAATGCTATGTATGAAAATACAACCGGGTCTTTAAATAATGCGATTGGCTCATTCGCATTGAGAAATATAACGACAGGAAATGGTAATGTGGCAATAGGGCAAGCGTCAGCTTATAATTTGACTACAGGCAGTCATAATGTTGCAATCGGAAGGGAGTCTTATGTGGCTGATACAACCGGAACTTTTAATGTGGCTGTTGGTTATAGGGCATTATTCCAAAGCGCTGGCGGAAGTGAAAATACAGCAATAGGAGTTGGAGCTCTGGAGTTTGGTCAATACAGTAACAGAAATACCGCAATAGGAAGAGGTGCTATGTTTAATCATGGTACAGCTACACAAAATACAGCAGTAGGATTTTTTGCTTTGGCAGGTCAAACCTTTGACAATGGAGGGACTCCTTACTTTAGTAACAATACAGCGATTGGTTTTCAAGCAATGCAGTTCAATAACCCAACCGCAACAAACAATGGAAATAGAAACGTTGCCGTAGGACTTCAAAGTTTGAGAAATAATACCATAGGAGCTAATAATACCTCTGTTGGGTTTCAAAATATGTTTTCAAACACTACGGGTGTTAGAAATGTGAGTGTTGGTGATATAGCATTGGCCACAAACAATTCAGGTTCAAACAATGTTGCGATTGGCTTTGCAGCGGCACTAGCAAATACAACAGCAGGAAGTAATATTGCCATTGGAACAGATGCACTTAGTGTTCAAAGTTTTACTAATGCCGATACACCTTATGATACTTACAACATAGCCATAGGTAGAGCTGCTTTATTTAATAATCAACCCGTAGATAATAATAATAGTGGGAGATTAAATGTTGGCATTGGGGCTTTTGCGCTAAATTCAAATACAACCGGGGTAAATAATACAGCTATAGGCACCAGTTCTTTTAGATTTGCGATTGATAATTCATTTAATACAGGTTTAGGTACGTTTTCAGGGTTTTATTCTCAAGGTGCTTCAAATACTTACATTGGTTTCTTTTCAGGAGCCGGTGTTTCGGGTTCAAATACCGGTTCTGCTAATACCGCCGTTGGAAATCGGTCATTGGCTGGTTTAACTTCCGGCTCACAAAATACAGCCATAGGTGATTTTGCGTTAGCCGCTGTTTCTACAGGCAATCAAAATACTGCTTTGGGGGCCGGAGCATCAGACCGTAATCCGGAAGGGATTCGCAATACAAGTATTGGTATGTTTTCAGGGCGTTTTGGAGTAACAACCTTTACAGGCAGTGATAATGTGTATTTAGGTTATCAAGCCGGGGCTGGAAATTCAACCGGATCAAACAACACGCTTTTGGGAACAAACGCAAATACAGGAGTTAATGATCTTGTTTATGCCACTGCCATAGGCAGTGGAGCGGTGGTTTCTCAAAGTAATAG
>DAINOA010000028.1:0-21843 GCA_036735625.1 Planktosalinus sp.
AGCGACCCGTTGTCTTTGACCACCAGAAAGTTCATTGGGGCGGTGATCCATTCGGTCAGCAAGACCCACATCGTGAAGAACTTCTTCAGCGCGTTTGGTGCGTTCTGCTTTTGAGGCTCCTGCATAAATCATAGGTAATGCAACATTATCCAGTGCTGTGGTTCTTGGTAAGAGATTAAATGTTTGGAATATAAAACCAATTTCCTTGTTTCTTATTTCTGCGAGTTCGTCATCTGTCATGGTGCTTACATTCACTCCATTGAGTTCATAGGTCCCTGATGTGGCTGTATCCAGACATCCCAATATGTTCATTAATGTTGACTTTCCAGAACCTGAAGGTCCCATCAAAGCAACATACTCTCCCTTTTCTATATCAAGGTCAATGCCTTTTAAAACATTCAGAATTTCGTGACCCATTTTAAAATCACGAGTAATTTTTCTTATTTTAATGACTAAACTCATACCGTATATCAGCTTTTTTTGATGCTATTCATTTGTCTTTATTAATGACGGAATGTTACATTCTGATTGTAAAACTTTCCTTTTCCTGTTCTTTTCTAAAAAAAGCCAATCCCCAGTAAAAAGTATCAATAGAGATAGTCACTTTGGGGTGGGCTGAAATTACTTCCCAGGCTTGAGTCATTTCTTTTGACCAGTAAATGTCGTCAAAAATAAGTACAGTATCATTATGAACTTGCGGTAAAAGTTTTTCAAAATAGCGCAAAGTGTGATTCTTATTGTGGTTTCCATCAATAAAAACACAATCGGGTGAGAAACCAAAAGGGGTATTTAAAAAACTGTCAAAACTGTCATTAATAATTTTAACATTTTGGCTTCCGGCTTCTTTTAGATTTTTTTTAGCAAATGCAGCGGTTGCAGGGCAGCCCTCAATACTGGTAACGGTGTTTTTTTTGCTTAAAGCGAAAGCATATGTTGCTTTTCCTAAGGAAGTTCCCAATTCGATGGTATTTTGAAAATGTAAAAAGTTTGAAAGTCTCCATATCAGTTGTTGTCTTTTTTTGGAAATTCCGGCATGTTTTGAAATTGCTGAAACTTTTCTTTCGTTAGAACAAAAAACTTTTGAGCCTGAACCAAAATCTTTTATAGAAAGAACCTCCTTGCTTTCTTTTAATTTCAAGTTGTATTTTTCTAAAAGTTTGTATTCAGGATATAGGTTTTTGTCATTAAAACATTTAGTAACCAAATCAAAAACAAAGGGGGAGTGCACTCCGTGAAGTTTTATGGAGTTGAAGAAATGTTTTATATAGGATATTATTTGGTACATATTTTAGACGATAGATAATAGACATAAGACTTATGACATAAGATTTAGATATTAGATATGCTAAAGAGTCAAACCTTAAACTTTAAACTTTGAACCTTGAACCCGAAACCTACTCCATCCCCACATCTTTGCGTCTTTTTGTAAATGCAATTAAAATAACTCCTATGAGAATAAACAAAGCAATGCGATAGATGAAGTCGCCATATTTTACATAAAACGTGAATTCTTCATTGAGGTAAATGGTTCCTGCCAGGGCGCCCTTAGTGTTGTAAGCCAGCGTTTCTCCCAAATCGCCTCGCTGGTTGATAAATCCTGAAATACCGGTATTGGCACTTCGGGCAATGCTGCGACGGGTTTCCACAGCTCTTAGTTTTGCCAGGCTGAGGTGTTGCTTATGACCTTGAGTTTCTCCCCACCAGGCATCGTTGGTAATGATTGCCAGAAAATTGGCTTCATTGCGCACATATCCGGTTACAAATTCGCCATAAACAGATTCATAACAAATAATAGGTCCTGCGGCAAACTCACTATTTTGACTTTTAAAAACTCCCCTGTAATCTTGTGTTGTTTTCATAGCGACGGTTCCGCCAAGATCGAGCATAATATCACCCAGCAAAGGTTTGATGATACTCACATAAGGAGTGCTTTCAACACCCACCACGAGTTTTGATTTGTGATAGAGATCCATTTCTGGTTTTGGCCCCACCATAAAAGCCGAATTGTAGGTGTTATAAAACAAGCCGTTATCAAAGGTATTGGTTTGGAGGGTTGCTTGTTTGGGGTCGTCAAAGACTTTAAAAAGAGAAACGCCGGACAGGAAATTGAGCTTTGGGTAGTTGCTGAGGTAATCTCTTATTCGTTGAGTTGTATTCCCTTTTTCAAATATTTCAATGCGTTCATTGTCTGCAAAAACCGTTTCGGGTGAGATGACAAAATGTGTTTCTTGTGAGACTTTGGTGTCTGCAAGTTCAAAGAGCAGAGTTGCTATTTCGTCGTTAGACACATTGTATTTTTCTGAATAAGGATCAATATTAGGTTGTAAAACCACCACATTTGCGGTTTCTCCGTTTTCTTCATAGGAATGATACATTACCATTGAAAAGAGAATGGGAACCACTATATAAACTCCGGTTTTTATGCTTCCGCGAAAGACAATCGCTTTATTTTTAAACTCTTTGTATAAAATAAAACTTTTGAACACACCAAGATTGACGATCCATACCCAAAGTGTTCCGCCAAAAGTACCGGTAAATTCATACCATTGCACCCAGCTTATAAAATCTGAAAATCCATTACCCAGATTGAGCCAAGGCCAAGAAAAATCCCAGTTGAGGTGCATTTTTTCGAAGCATATCCAGAGTGTTGCCAGAAAAACCGTGGATATAAAAAAGGTGGTTCGTTTTGCAAAATGATGGTATAAAAGAACCACCATTGCCATTAACAGCGAGTTTACGGTAATTGCAAAAATGGCACCAAACTCTGATGAGAACCAAAGCCAATTTGTTTTAATAATGTTCCAGGTTAAAAAGGTGATGTAAGCAAATAAAAGTACTCGCCAGCCTTTTCGTTTGAGCGATGAAAGCCTTATTTCTCGTTCAAGTATGAGTAGTGGCACAAATCCAAAAAACAGTAATAGGGGAAATCCCCAGGTGGGCCAGCCAAACGATAAAATGATGCCGGAAGCAATCGCAAGTGCTAAATGTCTCATAGAGGGAGTTCTTTTTTCTAAGGTGTAAAGATACTGAGAAGAATTATGGTTTCAAGTTTCGGGTTAAGTAATTGAATAAAAGTTCTGGAAAATCGCACGCGCGACTGGCTGGCCCCTTCGCTAAAAATGTCCTCATGACATTTTCATTACGCTTGGTCTGGTTTAATTGTTATTATGAATATTCCAGCACCAAACTCACCACTCACCACTAATTAGCCACCTCACTAATAAATTTAATGCGATAAAGTCGTAACTCTTCTTCATCATAGTCTCCATCAAATTCTTTTAAGGCATCTTCAATTTTATCTGTATCTGCTTCCAGAAAATAATCATGAATTTCTTCCTGTTGATCTTCGTCCAGAATTTCATCAAGATAGTAGTTTATGTTAATTTTAGTTCCACTGTAAACAATGGCTTCCATTTCTTTAATAAATTCATCCATAGAGAGTCCTTTTGCTTTTGCAATATCGGGAAGTTGGAGTTTTCTGTCAACATTTTGGATAATGTATAGCTTTAAAGCACTATTTGAACCTGTAGTTTTTACAATGAGGTCATCGGGTCTTTCAATGTCATTCTCTTCTACATAGCGGTTTATGAGATCAACAAAGGTTTTTCCATATTTTTTTGCTTTGCCTTCACCTACGCCGTGAACATTTGAAAGTTCATCAATGGAGCCCGGATATTTGAGAGACATATCTTCCAGTGAGGGATCTTGAAAAATAACAAATGGAGGTAGTTCCAGCTTATGTGCTAATTTTTTTCGTTCTTCTTTGAGCAATTTGAATAGTTTTTCATCTGCAACTCCACCACCTTTTTGCTGGGAAACGATAGCATCATCATTGGCTTCTTTAAATGAGTGATCCTCTGTCATCATAAATGATTGAGGTTTTTTTAAGAAATTATCACCACTTTTAGAAAGTTTTATTACGCCATAGGTTTCTATGTCTTTTGTGAGCATTCCGGTAACTAATACCTGTCGCAAAAGTGCCATCCAATACTCGGGTGTTTTGTCTTTTCCACTGCCAAAATAGGGTTGTGTATCTAGTCGATGAGAACTTATCAACGCACTTATTTTTCCTATAAGTATTTGAACAATAGCCTTAGATTTGTATTGCTGGTTGCTTTCTTTGATGACTGTGAGAAGTTTTATAACATCGTCTTTTGCTTCATGTTGTTTCTTAGGGTTACGCATATTGTCATCCATATCGCCGCCTTCACCGGTTTCGTTATCAAATTCTTCACCAAAGTAATGAAGGATAAATTTTCTGCGCGACATAGAGGTTTCAGCATAAGCTACAACTTCCTGCAAAAGTGCATGACCAATTTCCTGTTCAGCGACCGGTTTACCGCTCATAAACTTTTCCAGTTTTTCAATGTCTTTATAGGAATAGAAAGCGAGGCAATGACCTTCACCACCGTCTCTTCCGGCGCGACCCGTTTCTTGATAGTAACTTTCAATACTTTTAGGGATGTCGTGGTGTATGACAAATCGCACATCTGGTTTATCGATTCCCATTCCAAAAGCGATAGTTGCAACAACCACATCTGTATCCTCCATAAGGAACATGTCCTGATGTCTAACCCGTGTTTTGGGATCAAGACCTGCGTGATAGGGTATTGCTTTCACCCCATTTACCTGAAGGGTTTGAGATAGCTCTTCAACACGTTTACGGCTCAGGCAATATACAATACCGCTTTTACCTTCATTTTGTTTTATAAACCGAATGATATCTGCATCTACATTTTTTGTTTTTGGACGCACCTCATAATAGAGATTGGGACGGTTGAAGGAGGCTTTATATGTTTTTGCATCCTGTATGTTTAAGTTTTTAAGAATGTCTTCCTGTACTTTGGGTGTTGCTGTTGCTGTGAGAGCTACTATAGAAATATTTTCTCCAATTCGCTCGATGATTGACTTCAAATTTCTGTATTCAGGTCTAAAGTCATGTCCCCATTCACTGATACAATGAGCTTCATCAATAGCTAAAAATGAGATTGATACACTTCGTAAAAATGCGACATTTTCTTCTTTTGTAAGAGACTCCGGTGCTACATACAACAGTTTTGTTACGCCATCAACAATGTCTTTTTTGACTTTTTTGATTTCTGTTTTGTTCAGGGAGGAGTTTAAAACGTGAGCTATTCCTGTTTCTGATGAATTTGCTCTAAGGAAATCTACTTGATTTTTCATCAAAGCAATTAGGGGAGAAACAACGATGGCCGTACCCTCTGCAATGAGTGCCGGAAGCTGGTAGCACAAAGATTTACCACCGCCTGTTGGCATAATGACAAAAGTGTTCTCATTGTTGACAACACTTTTGACAACCTCTTCCTGCAAGCCTTTAAAAGTAGAAAATCCAAAATACCTTTTTAGGGCTGCGTGTATGTCAATTTCATTCACTTACTATAATTATTTTATCTACATTTGTACTCTAAATATAGTAATTCTTTTAGAAGCCACAAACCAAAAAAACTGTTAAGTTTTGCAAAGTCATCAAAAAATTATTTCCATTGCCCGTCAAACTATCGAAACTGAAAGTAGAGCTATAGCACACCTCGCTAATTTAGTGGATGATGAGTTTGCACATGCTGTCGAATATGTGTTTAATTCCGGTGGTAGGGTTATTATTACAGGAATAGGAAAAAGTGCTAATATTGCAACAAAAATTGTTGCAACCTTAAACTCAACAGGAACTCCTTCAGCTTTTATGCACGCCGCCGATGCCATTCACGGTGACTTGGGAACCATACAGCCTGAAGACAGTGTGATATGTATATCCAAAAGTGGCAACACACCAGAGATAAAGGTTCTTGTTCCGCTTATAAAATCCTTAGGAAATAAACTCATTGCCATTACTTCAAATAAAGAATCTTTTTTGGGAAAAAAAGCAGATTATGTTTTGAATGCTTTTGTTGAAAAAGAAGCGTGTCCCAATAACTTGGCTCCAACAACCAGCACCACAGCACAGCTTGTTATAGGCGATGCTTTTGCAATGTGCTTACTTGATTTAAGAGGATTTTCAAGTAAAGACTTTGCACGCTTTCACCCCGGAGGTTCTCTTGGAAAAAAGCTCTATTTGAGAGTGTCAGATTTATGTGAAAGCAATGAAAAACCACAGGTATATTTAGACTCCAGCATCAAGCAAGTCATTGTTGAAATTTCAGAAAAAATGCTGGGTGTTACTGCAGTTGTCGAAAATGATGAAATTAAAGGAATTATAACTGACGGAGACCTGCGAAGAATGCTAGCCAAGACAGATGATATAAGCGGTTTAAAAGCTTGTGATATCATGACTAAAAGCCCAAAAAGCATTGAAGCCCAAGCTATGGCAGTGAAGGCTATGGAATTGATGGACACTCACGGTATCTCTCAACTACTTGTTGAAGAAAATGGAAAGTATAAAGGAGTGCTTCACATCCACAATCTCATTAAAGAAGGAATTATTTAATGGCAGCCCGAAAAAAGAAAAACCCCAATGCAGAGATGTCGTTTCTCGACCATCTTGAAGACTTGCGGTGGCATCTAATAAGAGCTACAATGAGTATCGTTATCATTGGGATGGTTGCTTTTCTGGCAAAGGATTTTATTTTTGATGTTATAATTTTTGGTCCTAAAAGTGCTGACTTTGTAACTTACAGAGTGTTGTGTGATATCGCTCAATATGTAGGACTTCAGGACAGTTTTTGTTTTGATGAGCTACCTTTTAGAATTCAAAGCAGGACAATGGCAGGACAATTTTCTGCACACATCTGGACATCAATCACTGCCGGTTTTGTCATTGCATTTCCTTATGTAATTTATGAATTTTGGAAATTTGTAAGTCCGGGTTTATTACAAAATGAAAGAAGCACAGCCAGAGGTTTTATTTTTATTTCCTCCCTATTATTTTTCATAGGAGTCACTTTTGGTTACTATGTCATTACCCCTTTATCAATTAATTTTTTGGGGACTTATCAAGTGAGTGGCGAAGTGTTTAACGATTTTGATTTGAGCAGTTATATTGGTTTGGTGAGATCTTCTGTTGTTGCATCCGGATTGATTTTTGAGTTGCCTATAATCATTTATTTCCTCACTAAAATAGGGTTGGTTACACCCGAAATTTTAAAAAAATACCGAAAAATAGGACTCGTAGTGGTACTTATCATTTCTGCAATTATAACACCACCTGATATCGTAAGCCAGATAATTGTAGCGATACCGATTTTAATATTATATGAAATTAGTATTGTAATTTCAAAAGTGGTTGTAAGAAACCAAAACCGAAAAACAAAGAAGCTAAAAACTTCAAAATAACAAGCACCAAATTCCAAAAAAATCTAATACAAGACTATAAAGACCTAAAACGTGTAAACCAAATTGAGCGAAGCAAAACCAGAAACCAGAAGCCCTATGCCAAACAATAAAGTAGATGATTTCAATAATTATCGTGAAAGGATGAATGAAAAACTCCTTAGCGATAACAATAAATTGGTTAAGCGTATTTTTAATCTCGATACCAATGCGTATATGGAAGGTGCTTTAGATGTAAAAACCAAGGAATTACTCGGTTTGGTTGCTTCAGCTGTTTTACGTTGTGACGATTGTATAGCTTATCATTTACAATCTGTACACAAACTGGGCGTTAGTAAAGAAGAGATGATGGAAGCAATGAGTATTGCTACATTGGTGGGTGGAACCATTGTGATTCCACATTTGAGAAGAGCTTATGAATTTTGGGAAGCTCTGGAAGAAAAAGGGAAATAATTAAATCCTAAACCCACTCAATCTGAAAATAAATTTGCACAGATGAAACTTAGAGCAGAAAATTTAATAAAAACATACAAGGGACGAGATGTTGTTAAAGGCATCAATGTAGAAGTTAACCGTGGCGAAATTGTGGGATTACTGGGTCCAAACGGAGCCGGGAAAACCACTTCCTTTTATATGATTGTGGGCTTAATTAAGCCCAATAAGGGCAAAATATTCCTTGATAATACTGAAATCACTAAATATCCCATGTACAAAAGGGCTCAAAATGGTATTGGTTATTTGGCTCAGGAAGCATCTGTTTTTAGGAAATTGAGTATTGAAGATAATATTTTAAGTGTGTTGCAACTCACCAAACTCTCCAAGAAAGAACAACATCAACGTATGGAGCTATTGATTGAAGAATTTGGTTTGGGTCACATTAGAAAGAACCGAGGTGATTTACTTTCTGGTGGGGAACGCAGGCGAACTGAAATAGCACGCGCTCTGGCCACAAACCCTTCTTTTATACTTCTTGATGAGCCTTTTGCCGGTGTTGATCCTGTTGCTGTGGAAGACATTCAACGTATTGTGGCACAACTCAAAAATAAAAACATTGGGATTCTTATTACAGACCACAATGTCCAGGAAACACTCGCCATTACAGATAGAACTTATTTGATGTTTGAAGGTAGTATTTTAAAACACGGTGTTCCTGAAGAACTTGCTGCAGACGAGATGGTTCGGAAAGTTTATTTGGGTCAAAACTTTGAATTGCGTAAAAAGAAACTGGATTTTAACGCTCTTTAACTCACCCCTTTTTTTGCTAAAAGCGAAAGTAAAACATAGAAAAAAATTATAAAGGGTATTGCAACAAACCACAATAAGATAAGCAATACTACACTAACGATAAGAAATATATACCGCAACGAATTTGCCTTAAAACTTCTTGTTTTGAACTTAAGAGAAAACAATTTTAAATTGGCATTTAAAAGATAACAACTCAAAAGTGTCAAAAAAATCAAAACCCATTTATTGAGCAAAATGTCTGAAGCTATTTCTGATGGCTGATAGATCAAAATTAAAGGCAAACTGAGTATCCATAGTGCATTTGCAGGGGTGGGTAATCCAATAAATGTGGACGATTGTCTTTCGTCAATATTAAATTTTGCCAATCGGTATGCAGAGGCAAGAGTAATCAATAATCCCAGTAAAGGTAAAAACACATTGGAATTCAATTGTAAAGTACTTGCTTCCCAGAGATTTGCAGGAAGAGGTTCCTGTGATGTCATATACAGCAGTTGCATCATAATAATTCCCGGGGCAAGACCACTGGTAACAACATCTGCAAGCGAGTCAAGTTCTTTTCCTAAAGCGCTTTCTACTTTAAAAACACGTGCTGCCAGACCATCAAAAAAATCAAAGAAAATACCCAACACAACAAATCCCGCGGCCAGGGGAATCTTCCCTTGAATTGCAAAAATAACAGCAATGCTTCCAAAAAGTAAATTACAAAGCGTTATAAAGTTGGGAATAAATTTTAACATAGTAAGCTTTTTATGAGTTGTAAAAGTAGGAAACTATTTTCGTCTAAGCATAAAATTAAACAATAACTACCACTTTTTGTAGTTAATTAAGTGGGTCTCTTAGAAACGAGATCTTAGAAATAAATGTGATATTTGCATCAAATTAAGCCCTTGAAGAGAAAGTTTATAATTCTGTTATTTTTTTCAGTTCTTTTCGCATCAGCACAGACAGTCAGAAAGTATTCAAATGAGTTTATGAATATTGGCGTTGATGCTGCTGCTTTAGGAATGGCAAATGCTGTAACCGCCATCACTACTGATGTGAATGCAGGTTACTGGAATCCTGCGGGTCTGGTTCAACTTGAAGACAAACAGATTTCTTTAATGCACGCTTCTTATTTTGCTAACATTGCAACTTATAATTATGCCGGCTTTGCCATGCCGCTCGATGACAAAAGTGCAGTTGGTTTTTCTGCTATACGATTTGGTGTGGATGATATTTTAAATACCACACAACTCATCGACCAACAAGGAAACATAGATTACAACCGCATTAGCCTTTTTTCTACTGCAGATTATGGTTTTACTTTTTCTTATGCACGCAGGCTGCCATTAGATGGTTTGAACTATGGAGTAAACGCAAAAGTAATCAGGAGAGTGATTGGGAAGTTTGCTTCTTCTTGGGGGTTTGGTCTTGATGTGGGAATACAGTTTGAAAAAAAAGATTGGCGATTTGGCATTATGGCCAGAGACATTACCACCACATACAACATATGGACAATTGATGAAGATGAATTTGCAACTATTCAAGCGGCAGTGGAGGGACAAAATCAAGAACAACCGGAATCTACAGAAATAACGATTCCTAAACTTCAAATTGGTGCCGGTAGGCTTTTTGAATTTAGAGGGGATTATTCACTTTTGGCCTCAATGAATCTCAATGTTCGTTTTGCAGAAACAAATGATATTATATCAACAAGTGGTTTTAGTATTGACCCGGCATTGGGTTTTGAATTTGGTTTTATAGATATGGTTTTTTTGAGGGCAGGAGTAGGTAATTTTCAAAATGTGCTTCAACTTGACGGAAGTGAAAGTGTAAATTTTCAGCCCAATATGGGTGTGGGTTTTAAGTATAAAGGAATTCAGGTTGATTATGCGCTCACAGATATTGGCGACCAAAGTGTTGCTTTGTATTCCAATGTTTTTTCAGTAAAATTGGATTGGTATATATTCAGATAAGCTTTATTGATTGTAAATAAATCCGCGATGCGGTTTTAAAGCATCTCTCACTTTTAACATTTGATTTTTTTCAACTACTAGAAAGGCGATTGCATGCATCTCAGAAAGGGTTTCTACTCCTGAAAGGGTATTTAAAAGTTTTTCACTTTCAGCAAATTGATTGAGGTGAATTTGATGATGCATTGCTGTTTTTTCGGCATCAGGGCCGTGAAAATCCCAGATAAGTTTAATGCGTTCAAGCATAGGGTTTCGGGTTTCAGGTTTTGCTTCGCGCAGACTGCCTGCCGGTAGGTAGGTTCGCTGCGCTCCTTCTCCGTAGTAAAACTACGAAGGAGAAGCTCGTGTAAGGCTTCGCCTAACGTAAATTTATTAGTGGTGGGTTTCAGGTTTCAAAATTATACCACAACCCTTCATCATCAACAAATACCCATAAAAAATTAACTAATCACTCAACAAGTCTATTGTCAAAAATCTATCATCTATTGACTAAAAGCTACTCTTCTACTTCAATGCCCATTTTTGCAAGTACGGCGAGGGTGATGTCAAGTTTAGGGTCCAGATAAACAATACTGGAATCTGCACCGGTGTTGAGTATTTGAGTGAAGTTTTGCTCTTTGGCAATAACATCCATATTTTCTGCAATCTTCATATAAAGAGGCCGCTTGAGTTCGTCTTCTTTGATGCGCATCAATTGAATTCCGTTTTGTCTAAACTTAGTAATATCCTCTTCAAGTGTAAAAATAGCGGTTTGCTCTTCTGTGAGTTGTTGTTGTGTAAAACTTTCAACATTTTTATTATACACATCAAGTTTTTCTTGATATGCAGTCATTTTTTCCTGAAGTTGAGAGTCAAGAGTTTCTCCATAGGTTTTAAGGTCCTTTTGTACAGATTCAATTTCAGGCATTTTAGACAGAATAAAATCTACATCAATGGTGCCGAGCTTTGATTGACCTTGAAATGTGAAAGTGGTTACTAAAAGAATAAAGGCTGTTATAAAATTTTTCATTGGAAGTGTTTTATTTGCTTGCAAAAATAATAGAAAAATATTTGAATCGCAACGATGGTTAACTTTAAAGAATTTTCATTTTTATAATTATACTTTAAATTATCATTTGAATTATTTACTTGAAATAAACTACTTGATATTTTAGGATTATGTTAAGGATTGGTGCTTGTTTACCATTTCAATTTTGTTATTTTTGCAGTTACTAAAAAATCAAACAATTATGAATTTACGCACTTTTTTTGCAACTTTTTATCTATCAATTACAGCTTTGACATTTTCGCAAAATGCAGAAAAGAAAATTCTTTTAACAATTGATGATGAACCGGTTTATCTTGATGAATTTATGCGAGTTTATGAGAAAAACTTAGATATGGTTCAGGATGAAAATCAAAGAACAAAAGAAGCTTATCTGGATTTGTTTGTCAATTACAAACTTAAAACAAAGGAGGCTTTTGCTCAAGAGCTTCATTTAAAACCAGTTTTCATAAAAGAATTTAATAGTTATAGAAATCAATTGGCCAACAACTATTTATATGAGCAAGATATTACAGAAGAATTAATGCTTGAAGCTTACGAAAGATTGCAGGAGGAGATCAATGCAAATCACATACTCATTAGATTATCTTTAAACGCTACACCCAAAGACACTCTAGAAGCATACAATAGAATTTTAGAAATAAGGGAGAAAGCGATTGCCGGAAGGGACTTTGAAACCCTAGCCAAAGAATATTCTGAAGAACCAAATGCAGAAGAAAGTGGTGGTGCTTTAGGATATTTTAAAGGATTGGGAATGGTCTATCCATTTGAAACGGCTGCATACAATACTCCTATTGGAGGAGTTTCTAATGTGATTAGAACTCAATTTGGATATCATATATTAAAAGTAAATGGACGCAGACCTGTTTCCAACGAGGTAACGGTTGCTCATATTATGATTGCAAATAAAAACGATGGAAATGATGAAACGGCTCAAGAAAGAATGAATGAGATTTTGAATAGAGTAAATCAAGGTGAAGATTTTGGTGATTTGGCCAGGCAATTCTCTGAAGACCCGGGAACTTCTAAAAATGGAGGACTTATAAATCGTTTTGGATCAGGAAGGTTGAATGCGCCAAATTTTGAAGAGGCGGCTTTTAACTTAAAAAATCCCGGAGACATATCTGAACCAATAAAAACTAATTTTGGGTGGCATATTATCAAATTGATTGAAAGACATCCCAAAGAAAGTTATGAAGAATCGAAAGACGAATTATTTCGCAGAGTGAAAAGTTCTGACAGGTCTAAAGTTATTCTAAAATCTGTGAATGAAAGTATTAAGGAAAAATATAATTTTGAAAAAATAGAAGACCCATTGCCATTTTTTAGCACGTTTGTTACAGATAGTCTATTAAATCGCAAATGGGAAAACCCATCAAATGACCCCAAACTAGAGCAACCCTTATTTAAAATAGGTCACAAACAATATACATTTGGTGATTTTGCAAGCTTCATTGAGTCTTATCAAAAAAGATCCCGAGCATTTCAAGACCTTGATTTGTTATTACAAGAATATTATGATGAATTTGAGAAAGAAACTTTGGATGAGTTTTATAAAATTAGTCTTGAATTAGAAAATGAAGAATATGCAAGTTTAATCTCTGAATACAGAGACGGACTGCTCATTTATGATTTAATGCAAAAAAACATTTGGGAACCATCAAAAACAGATACCATTGGTATGAATACTTATTTTGAAAACAATAGAGAATCATATATTTGGAATACTAGAATTGAAGGGTTAATAGCATCCACTTCAGACAAGAAAATAGCAAATCAAATCAAAAAAATGCTTAACAATAATGCCACTGTGGAGCAAATAAAAAGCACATTTAATACCGAAGAATTAGTCAATGTTATCATAACTGAAGGAACTTTTGAAATGGAAAACTCAATACTTCCTTCAAACTTTAAAGCAACAAAGGGTGTCTCTAAAGTTTATGATATTTCAACAGAAAAAAGTACTAATACTTCTCAGTTCATCGTTGTAAAGGTTGAAGAAATAATACCTCAGACAAATAAAGAACTCGATGAGGTGAGAGGTCGTGTTATGAGTGATTATCAAGCGCATCTTGAAAAAGAATGGATGGTAGAACTTCATGAAAAATACAAAGTTTCCATAGACAAAAGTGTACTGAACTAATTAAATGAAGAAATTTCTAACAATAGTAATCCTTATTACATTTACTTCTTGTCATTTATTTGATAGAGAAATAGATAAAGAAGTCATTGCAAAAGTTGGAAACCACTCTTTATATCTTAATGAAATTGAAAACATAGTTGGTCCCGGCACATCAAAAGAAGACAGTATTGTTTTGATAAATACATTCATAGATAAATGGGCTACACAAAAATTGCTTTTAGACAGAGCAAGAGTCAATCTTTCCAAGGAAAAACTCAATGCATATGATGAGTTGGTTTCAAACTATAAAACAGATCTTTACACAAAAGGCTATGTTGATATTATTGCCACACAATCACTCAACACAGAAATAAGTGAAAGTGAATTGAAAAGCTTTTATGAACAAAATAAAGAGAACTTCCTTTTGAATGAAGATTTAGTTCAATTACGGTATATACATGTTGGAAAAGAAAATCGAAGCGTCAATGAATTAAAACAACAGCTTTTCAATTTTACTGAAAAAGATAAAAAAGCCATAGAAGAGAAATCCATACAATTTAAAACCATTTCACTCAACGATACCATATGGGTACAAGCACAAACGGTAAAGGATAAAATAGCAGTTATAACCACAGAAAACTATGCTCAATTGTTAAAAAAATCAAATAGATTGGAGTTACAAGATTCTTTAGGAGTATATTTGATTTATGTTAAAGATGTGCTTTCTCAAAATGATTTAGCACCACTTTCCTATGTAAAACCCACTATAGAACAAATTATACTCAACAAAAGGAAATTAGATATTATTAAAAATTTAGAAAAAGATATATTACAAGATGCAATTAGAACCAAAAATTTTGAAGTTTTTCAATAAAAAAAGCAACATAGTTTTACTCTTAATGAGTTTAACATTCGGTGCTTTTGCACAGGATGAGACCCTCATTATTGACGATAAAAGTAATATTGAAATCCAATCTGCACAAACACCTCTTAATGATACTGTCAAAACTCAAAAGAGATTTAAAATCGATGGGGTTATAGGGGTAGTGGGTGACTATATTGTTTTAGAAAGCGATATAGATAGGACATATCTGGAATTGCAGCAACAAAGTATTTCAACCGCAGAAATAACACGCTGCGAGCTTTTTGGAAAGCTATTAGAAGACAAGCTGTATGCTCATCATGCAATTCAAGACAGTATTGTAGTATCTGAAGCAGAAATTAACGGCCGGCTTGACCAGCAAATAGAGTATATGGTTAGCCAGTTAGGTTCTGAAGAAAAAGTATATCAATACTACAGAAAAAACTCCATGGCAGAAATGCGAAGAGAACTTTTTGAAATCATTAAGTCAAATCAACTAGCTGCAATGATGCAGGAGAAAATCTATCAAGATATTGAAATAACCCCTGAAGAAGTAAGACAATTTTTTCAATCCATACCAGAAGAAGACAGACCCATTTTTGGAGCTGAACTTGAAGTGGCACAAATTATTATTAAACCCGAAATTACCCCCGAAGCCAAACAAAGAGTTATCAATGAATTGAATGAACACCGCAGAGATGTAGTAGAAAATGGTGCCAGCTTTACAACCAAAGTGGTACTTTATTCTGATGAACCCGGTGCAGCTTCAAGGGGTGGTCTAATAAGTCTTAGCAGAAAAAGTTCCTTTGCAAAGGAATTTAAGGATGTAGCTTTTTCTACACAAGAAGGAGAAGTAAGTGAACCTTTTGAAACCGAGTTTGGATATCATATCATATTTGTCGAAAGAGTGAGAGGTCAAGAACGAGATGTAAGACATGTTCTAAAAATTCCTACTGTAGATGAAGCCACCATTCAAAAAGCAAGAGCTAAAATTGATAACATCAGAGAAAAAATTGTGAATGGTGAACTCTCCTTTGCAGAAGCAGCACGCTCTGAATCTGACGAAAAAGAAACCAAAAACAACGGAGGCCAATTGATAAATCCGGTTACCGGTGACACGCGTTTTGAGTTGACAAAAATGGATCCGGCTCTTAGTGCTCAAGTTTATAATCTAGCCGATGGCGAAATTTCCCCTGTTTACATAGATGAGGACAGAACCGGAAGAAGAAGTTTTAAAATTCTTACAGTCACAAACCGCTTTGAAGAACACGTTGCAGATTATGCTATTGATTATGAAAAAATAAGAGAGTTAGCGCTTACTCAAAAGCGAATTAAGGCAATTGAAAAATGGCAAGAAGATAAAATCAGTGAAACATACATCAACATCAATAAAGATTATGCAGACTGTGATTATGCCAATAACTGGACGCAACAATAATCTAAATCACTAAAAAAAAATAGTTTATAAATATGTCTGATGTAGCTGCAGTAGAACAATTAGTTAAAAAACATAAAGCCTTAAAAGAAGAAATTTCAAAAGTCATCATCGGGCAGGATGAGGTTGTAAAGCAAGTACTTCTCGCTATATTTTCAGGTGGACATGCATTACTAATTGGTGTCCCCGGCTTGGCAAAAACCTTATTGGTTAATACGCTTGCACAAGCGTTGGGACTTGACTTCAAACGCATACAATTTACACCAGATTTAATGCCCAGTGATATTTTAGGTTCAGAAATTCTTAATGAAAACCGCCAGTTTAAATTTATAAAAGGACCTATTTTTGCCAATATTATACTGGCAGATGAGATTAACAGAACACCTCCCAAAACACAGTCTGCACTACTTGAAGCAATGCAAGAGCGCGCTGTTACCATTGCCGGAAACCACTATAATTTAAGTTTGCCATACTTTGTGTTGGCAACCCAAAATCCCATTGAGCAGGAAGGAACCTATCCACTTCCCGAAGCACAACTCGACCGTTTTATGTTTGCCATCAATCTTGAATACCCTTCTTTTTCAGAAGAAGTTGACATTGTCAAAGCAACCACGACAGATATCACAGCGACTGTAAACCCTTTGTTTAGTGCTCAGGAAATAATTGATTTTCAGCAATTAATACGCAGAATTCCGGTAGCAGACAATGTGATTGAATATGCAGTACAACTCGTGAGTAAAACAAGGCCAAAATCCCCACAGGCAACAGATCTTGTAAAAAACTACATCGATTGGGGTGCCGGTCCCCGTGCTTCTCAAAACTTGATTTTAGCCGCTAAAACAAACGCCGCTCTTAATGGAAAGTTTTCACCAGACATTGTCGATGTTCAGTCGGTCGCAACAGGAATCCTTAGGCATAGAATGATCAAAAACTACAAAGCAGAGGCAGAGGGCTTGACGATTGAGGCAATAATCGAGAGTTTGTATTAAGACCTAAAAGATTTCTATTCTCATTTTACGTATATTCGTTTTTATATAAAAATGATTCCTTGAAAATAGAGTATCAACAACGCATTTTTGGATTGGATGTCATGAGAGCAGCAGCTATTTTGTTTGTTGTTTTCTCACACGCATTATGGATTTTTCCGGAAGCCTCAGGCTCGTTTGTTGATTTATTGAGATTGATGGGTGTAATGGGCGTAGAGATATTTTTTGTGCTCAGTGGGTTTCTCATTGGCAGAATTCTCTTTCGCATCTTTACAAAAGATACTTTTAAAACAAAGGATTTAAATTATTTTTTGATAAGAAGATGGTTTCGCACTTTACCCAATTACTACCTAGTGCTTATTATAAATATTTTAATTGTTATTTATTTTGGAAGAGAAAACCCAGATTCACTTTGGAGTTATTTTTTCTTCCTTCAAAATGCAATTGGTGGAATGGATATCTTTTTTACAGAATCCTGGAGTTTACCAATTGAAGAATTTGCCTATATTATTTGCCCTTTCTTATTTTATGTGGCGTTATTGTTTCGGTTTAGAATTGCAAAAGAAAAATTATTTCTTCTTATCACTATATTTATTATTGGTTTTTTTATTTTAACAAAAGTCATTTACAATCACAATACTCCTATAAGTGATATGACTTATTGGAATATCCATCTCAAAGCGGTTGTTTTATATCGCATAGACGCAATATACTATGGTGTTTTGGCAGCTTATATTTCTTTAACAAGGCCGCAAATTTGGACTTTAAAATCCAAACATTTTCTTATAACCGGAATCATACTTTTTCTGCTATTTCATTATGTGATTGGTGCTAAAATGCTAACTATAGAGGAGTTTCCATTTTTTTGGAATGTAATTTACTTACCTTTTTGTTCTATTTGTATTGCTTTTTCGTTGCCATTTTTATCTCAATGGAAAAAATCACCCTCTATATTTTTAAAGCCCATTACAATAATAAGTTTGATTTCTTACGGAATGTATTTACTGCACTATTCTATAATATTGCAGTTGATGCGGTATTTTAAACCCATTGAATATCTAAAATTTGATGAAAAAATTACGTATGTAGCTTTCTATTTGATATTAACAATTGTATTGTCATATCTTTTGTATCGCGTTTATGAAAAACCCATCATGGATTTAAGAGACAAGCCCTTTTTCAGAAAAAGATTCTCAAAAATATAAATTAGCAAGTTGTTAATTTTATACACTAATATTTATATATTACACAATATTACGCATTAAAAATTACCTTTAATTGATTATAATTCACTAAAAATCCAATTTCTTTAATGATTTTTAAATTTGTCATCTTTTTCGTAAATTTGCAAAAATTGTAAATTATTTAAATCTAAAAAGTTTAGAACTCTTATTTTAACTTGTAAAACCAATAACTATGGCATTTGATATTGACATGATTAAAAAAGTGTATGCAACTATGGACGAGCGTGTAACGAAAGCACGTCAAATAGTTGGCAAACCGCTTACGCTTACTGAAAAAATATTATACTCCCACCTTTGGGATGGTACCCCGTCAAAAGTTTTTACGCGAGGTAAAGATTATGTCGATTTTGCACCAGATAGAATAGCGTGCCAGGATGCCACAGCACAAATGGCATTGCTTCAGTTTATGCAAGCCGGAAAGAAAAATGTCGCCGTGCCCACCACGGTACATTGTGATCACTTAATTCAGGCAAAATCCGGTGCTTTTGAATCGGTTTCAAATAAGTATGGAATTGGTTTTTGGAGACCGAGTGCTGGAATTATCCACCAGGTAGTTTTAGAAAATTATGCCTTCCCCGGCGGAATGATGATTGGTACAGATTCACACACCGTTAATGCCGGCGGTCTCGGGATGGTAGCAGTGGGAGTGGGGGGAGCAGATGCAGTGGATGTAATGGCAGGAATGGCCTGGGAGTTAAAATTTCCAAAACTAATAGGCGTCAAATTAACCGGAAAGCTAAGTGGCTGGACAGCATCAAAAGATGTCATTCTTAAAGTAGCAGGCATCCTTACCGTAAAAGGTGGAACAGGTGCTATTTTGGAATATTTTGGTGATGGAGCTCTTAATCTTTCTTGTACCGGAAAAGGAACCATCTGTAATATGGGCGCTGAAATAGGAGCCACCACATCTACCTTTGGATATGACGATGCCATGGAGCGCTTCCTGAGAGCAACAGACAGAAATGATATTGCAGACGAAGCAAACAAGATAAGACCACACCTCACCGGTGATCCGGAAGTGTATGCAAACCCAGAAAAATATTTTGATCAGGTAATAGAAATCAACCTGGACGAATTGCGTCCTCATCTCAACGGACCTTTTACGCCAGATTTAGCGACACCCGTTGGTCAATTAGGTAAAAAAGCCAAAGAAAACGACTGGCCCATCAAAGTAGAATGGGGACTTATTGGTTCGTGTACAAACAGCTCCTATGAAGATTTAACCCGTGCCGCTTCGATTGCCAAACAAGCCGTTGACAAAAAGCTTAAAGCGAAATCTGATTTTGGGATTAATCCCGGTTCAGAACAAATACGCTACACCGCAGAGCGTGACGGAATCTTAAAAATATTTGAAGACCTAGACGCGACTATATTCACCAACGCCTGTGGGCCCTGTATTGGGCAATGGGACCGAAGTGATATGAAAGGCGATGAGAAAAACACCATCGTGCACTCTTTCAACCGAAATTTCTCAAAAAGAGCCGATGGCAACCCAAACACCCATGCCTTTGTTGGTTCTCCCGAAATGGTAGCAGCAATCGCCATATCAGGGCGATTGGATTTTGACCCGATGAATGATACACTTATCAATGAAGACGGTGAAGAAGTCATGCTTGAAATGCCACAAGGAATTGAATTACCTCCTTTAGGTTTTGATGTAAAAGATAACGGTTACCTCGCTCCCAAAGAAGATGGCAGCAGCGTTCAGGTGAAAGTAAGCCCCACTTCAGAAAGATTGCAGTTGTTAGATCCATTTTTACCATGGGATGGCAATAATATTGAAGGCGCTAAACTGTTGATTAAAGCCTTTGGTAAATGTACTACAGACCACATCTCTATGGCAGGACCATGGTTGCGTTACAGAGGACATTTAGACAATATTGCAAACAATACCCTAATAGGTGCCGTGAATGCTTTTAACAAGCAGACTAATTTTGTTAAAAATCAGTTGACCGGTGAGTATGGCGGTGTACCTGATGTGCAAAGGGAATATAAGAAAGCAGGAATTCCAACAGTAGTAGTAGGAGATCACAATTATGGGGAAGGTTCTTCCAGGGAGCATGCAGCAATGCAACCCCGACATTTGGGTGTAAGGGTAGTTTTGGTGAAATCATTTGCCAGAATACACGAAACCAACCTTAAAAAACAGGGAATGCTGGGATTGACCTTTGCTAATGAGGCAGACTATGACCTTATTCAGGAGGACGACACCATCAATTTCATAGATTTAAAAGATTTCGCACCGGACAGACAAATCACAATGGAACTGGTACATAAGGATGGTAGTAAAGATGTTATTAAAACAAATCACACCTATAATAACGCTCAAATAGAATGGTTTAAAGAGGGTTCTGCTTTGAATTTGATTAAAAAGCAGAATGCTTGATAGAAATTATATACTAATTTTTGAAAAACCACCCGCAAAGGTGGTTTTTTTGTTTGGAATTATTATTTTGACATTATTGTTATAAAGTATTTTACTCTGCGAATTTAATTCAACAATTTTTGCGCATTATTTTGAAGATAAATTTAATTGATTCCGATTATTATGAAAAGAAGTAATGTTTTATTCATAGCAAGTTGCCAACTGTCACAGCCATTAGTTTTTGATTAGTATAGTATTTATGTTTGCATGCCAACCTTCCAATAGTCATTTAAACTCCAAAGTAAGCGAGTACAATAAATTACTTCAAGACATTTTTTGTGTGCAGTATATTAATTTCAATCGATTTTCTGTTTCATTAGCTTACACTTCCTAATAAAAGTACCAATCAAAAAAATACCTTGATAATATTCAAAAATATCTATTTCGTTGTTTTCAGCATGTCGATTTTTATTTTGGTATAAAACGCTAAAAAAGTGGTTTGATAGTAACTATAATTTGCTTTGGAGATAATAGGTATCTGCCTTCAGATTAGTCTTGATTAATTTTTCATTTAAATTAATTTTCAAATAAATAATTAGCTATATTTTTATTAAGTTTGAATTGTTATGAAAAGAAAGATATGTTTGATTTATACAGTTTCGCACCACTGTTAGGTTTTTTTTCGGATTGTTTGCCATTATTGTTATTGCATTAAAACAACAACAAACTTTCTATCGCAAAGCTTTGCTTTGATTGCTTTTAATATCCATAACATTTTATTGCATTCCTATATATTTAGTTAACAGTGGAAAAATGTTAACCTTGCCACACTTTTTTAGAACCGGTAGTCCGTTTTTTTACTTGTTAAGTTTAAGTTTATTTTTATTAGGTAGAGCTTATCTTTATGATATAAAAAAATTGGAATCTTAGATTTTTTATTGCTGCTCATACCTGTGCTTCATACCATTGAATTAATTCCTTTTTATGGTAAAACAGCCAATGAAAAGATAGTTCTCATACAAGAGTTTATTAGTAATAAAGACAATATTTATTCGGTCGATACAAGTTTTATTCCCACATTTTGGCACTATGCTTTACAAGGCTTGCTCGGCATTTTAAGTTCGGCTTTTGTTTTATTTAAATATATAAGAAATGCTATTTTGAATAATGAAAACGTTTTGAAATCACAATTAAATTGGTTGTTTTTTATCGCTTTAAGCATTTTTCTTTTCTTTTCAATTGCCACTTCTGCCACTTTTCGCCAGCTTCAAATAATCTTGGTAAATCATCGTATTTCCATTTA
>DAINOA010000029.1:0-21812 GCA_036735625.1 Planktosalinus sp.
GTTGTTGTGTTTGGGCTTACATGTAGTTGAGCAGCCAGATTACCTGCAAAGAGCAATAGGGATGCTGAGAGTAGTAGGTGTTTCATAATTATTTGGTTTATTATACAGTAGTTTGGGGTTCACTGTTGTTTCATCAATCAAAAATACAATATAATTTTAAAAATTATCAATATTTTCTAAATATTTTCGATTATCTGCTTGATAGTTAGGTGAGTGTTTGAGTGATTATAGATGCTATTTTTGACTACTTTTCGGTTTTAATTTGGGTGCATTTTTATAAAATGGTTACTTTTGCCAAAATTAATTTTCAAGTGAAACTAAAGGAAGGAGACAGAGTGAGTGCGATTGACGAGCTTATGGAAGGTCTTGTGATTGCAGTGGTTAAAGATAGAGTTCATGTAAAAACTCGTGATGGGTTTACCCTTGAATTTAACAAAAATGAATTGATTAAAATGGATGAGGATTTTTCCTTTGATTTTAATACGTCCACACCCACAGAAAGCATTTTAAAGGATAAAGAACCTTTAAAACGAAAAAACACACCAATTCCCTCAAAAAAGGAACGAAACGCCCCGGCAATGGAGGTTGATTTACACATCAACCAACTCATCAAGTCAACAAAGGGAATGGATAACTATGACATGCTCAATCTTCAAATGGATACTGCCAAACGGCAATTGGAATTTGCAATCAAAAATCGAGTACAACGGCTCGTCTTTATTCACGGGGTGGGAGAGGGTGTGTTGCGCACCGAGTTAGAATTTCTACTAAACCGCTATGACAACCTCAAGTTTTATGATGCTGATTATCAAAAGTATGGACGCGGTGCTACCGAAGTTTATATTTTTCAGAACCCCAAATAATTTACTGCGCAGTTGTGTTCAAAGAGCCCAACTCAAGCGTTTCCTGGGTGATGGATTCGTTTTGGCTTTCAAGCCTTAGGTTGTTTAACACTATGGTTGTGGTATAAACAAAGGATGTGTCTTGTTCAATCCCGACACCTGTTATCAAAGTATCTGTGATGCGCGTAAAAACAGTTGCAATACCTTCAGAGCTCGTGTAGTCAAAGACTATTGCCGGTGTTGTGGGTGGAATGGAACTGCAAAAATAACTGGTGGGAATTTCATCTTTAAAAGTTCTGTAATTAACCACATTTGTTGAAGCGTCTATGTTGTAGGTGAGCGTATCCTCTTGGGTCAATATAGAATCTTGAGTGCTGAGTTGAAACGAAAGGCTTTCCTGATTGGTGTTATTGATTTTAAAAAACACATAATCACCCACATCGCCACACACATTGAGTTCAATCGATTCAAAATCAAAGGTTGTTACAATCACATCGCCGTCATTGCAGGCACTAAAGCTGAAGATAATTAAGAACAATAAAAAAAAGTTTCTCATAACAGGAATGTATTGTACAAAAGTAATAGTTTTGCAAAACTTAAAACGGAACTTACTCCAATTAATTTCAAATAAACTATTTTTGAAATATGAACAGCGTTTATTTTGACAGTGCCGCAACCAGCCAAATGCGTAAAGAAGTAATTGACAGGGTTTATGAAGTAATGAAAAATACTTTCGGAAACCCATCATCTACACACGCTTACGGAAGGTCATCTAAATCTATAGTTGAAAATACCAGAAAATCAATTTCAAAACAATTGGGTTGTAATGCTGCCGAAATTATTTTTACTTCAGGTGGCACAGAAGCCGATAATTTAATTCTGAATAGCTGTGTTAGAGACCTGGGTGTACAACGCATCATCTCCTCAAAAATTGAACATCATGCGGTGCTGCATACCATAGACGAACTTCAAAAAAACTATGGAATCGAGCCTGTTTTTTTGAATTTAAACACATGTGGTGAAATTGATTATGAGCAACTTGAGAGTTTGCTCAAAGACACTTCTAAAAAAACTCTGGTGAGTTTAATGCACGTAAATAATGAAATAGGCACTATGCTCGATATAGAGCGTGTTGCAAAATTAACACAAGCAAACGGGGCATTGTTTCATTCAGACACTGTACAATCTGTAGGTCATTTTGAGTTGGATTTATCCAAAGTGGGAGTTGACTTTATCGTTGCAGCAGCTCATAAATTTCACGGACCCAAAGGTGTTGGTTTTGCTTTCATTAGAAAAAATTCAGGTTTACAGTCGTTAATTTTTGGCGGTCAACAGGAACGCGGTTTGAGAGCCGGTACAGAAGCTGTTCACAATATAGCCGGGCTGGAAACTGCTTTTGAGTTGGCATATCAACATCTTGAGAAGGAAAAAGAATATATACTTGATTTAAAGAATTATTTTATCAATGAATTAAAGAAGCATATTCCCGGTGTTAAATTCAACGGCGCTTGTACAGATTCTTCCAAAAGTACCTATACACTACTCAATGTGTGCTTGCCCATTTCGCCTGAAAAGGCACTGATGTTGCTATTTCAGCTTGATTTAAAAGGAATTGCCTGTTCCAAAGGCAGTGCCTGTCAAAGCGGTAGCGAAAAAGGATCACACGTTTTAAACGAAATATTAACCGAAGAAGACCTCAAAAAACCCTCCATTCGTTTTTCATTCTCCTCCTTCAATACCAAAAAAGAAATAGACTATGTAGTGGAAGTGCTCAAAGAGTTTGTTTCAAAGTAAGTTTCTGTCCGTTAGCTGATTGCATCAGATTAAAGGAAGTTTATAATTCAAATTTGGATTTTGGTGTTTTAAATTTTGGAATTTTAAACCTAAAACCGCATCGTAGTTCTCACATTAAACACTCTTGGCGTAAGGAAATTTGGAATTGCATACTGCACCTTGGTATCTACATCTCTTACAAAAGTATTTGTGATGGAGTTTTGAACATCAAAAATATTATATATTTCAAAACCAAAACTAAATTCTTTAAATGGTTTTAACCATCCTGAATCTCTCAATTTATCTTCATTGACAAGCACATAGGAAAACCCAACATCGGCTCTTTTGTAATCCGGCAGGCGGGTTTGAAAGTCATAAGGGTCTGCATAACTGGGAGATCCACCGGGAAGACCGGTATTGTAAACGAGATTTAAATATACTTTCAAATCAGGAATTCTTGGGGCATAATCCTGAAATAATATTCCAAACTTCAAACGCTGGTCTGTGGGTCTGAAAATATAGCCGCGGTCATTGATATTTTCTTCCGTTTTCAGGTATCCAAAACTTAACCAGCTTTCTGTTCCGGGAACAAACTCGCCCGTGAGGCGCAAATCAAGCCCATATGCATAAGCAATGGCATTGTTTTCAGCCCGATATCTTATTCTAACGTTTTCAAGTGTGTAGGGGTTTACATCCGTAAGTGATTTGTAATACACTTCAGAATTAAGAATAAACGCTCGATCCCACATTTTAAAACTATAATCATTTCCCAAAACAATATGTACTGATTGCTGTGCCTTTACATTGGGTCTCACCGTTCCGGTGGAGTCACGTAGTTCTCTGTAAAAAGGGGGTTGGTGATAAAACCCTCCTGAAAGTCTGAAAAGCATATCTGCCTCCCACTTGGGCTTTAATGCAACCTGTGCTCGCGGACTAAATACGGTTTGTGTAGTGTTCTCAATGCCTTGACCACTCACAGTCCAGTTGTGAGCTCTCACACCGGCATTGAGCCAAAGTTCATTTTCACCAAGATTTGTTCTTTTGCTCCATTGCACGAAACCGGAAATGCGGTCAATCTGAACATCATTGAATGCATCAATATTATTAAAGGGAACCAGGGGCGAGGTAAATGGATTGTAAGGTTGATCGTTTATAAAATCAATTCCCGGAGGTCGAATTGAAAAGCCGGCAGAATCAATGATTTCAAATTCCTGAACCCGGTCTCTAATGTCCTCGCGAGTATATTTTAAGCCATAGCTAATTTGATGGGCATCAATCAAGTAGTCACCTTTATGCTCCAGATTAAAGATGAGTGCGTCCAGATTGTTCCTTGCGTGTGTGAGTTGAGAACCAATTGCACGACTGAACTCAACATCACCCAAACCACTGGAGCCTATGTCTGTATTGACTTCACCAATGCGGTATTGTGCTAAAATGTCAAAATGCTCTTGTTCCTGAGTGTGATAAGCAGAGCCTATAAATTTTAATGTTAGATTTTCATTGGCGACATACGTAGCCTTGAAAGCGCCAAAATAGGTTTCATAGGTGTCTTTTTCCTGTCCCTCATAAAAAATGAGTAGGGCTTTGGGGTCAGCAATTGTACCAAAATTGGTCTGTCTGGTGAGGGGTTCATAGCTATAATCATTGATGGAAATATTTCCTAAGAATCCCAATTCCAGCTTGTTGTTGACTTTGTATGTAATATAGGTTTGAGCATCAGCAAAAACAGGAATGAAGTTGGTCTCAGTTTCCTGAGCTTTGACAAGCAAGCTGTTGTTTCTGTAGCGAAGTCCTCCAATAGCCGTTAAACGCCCGTTGCTAGAAATTCCTCCGGCGGCAACACTTGCGCCCAATAAACTCAAATCTACTGAAGCATCAAAAGCCACCGGTCTTCTATAAGTAATGTCTAAAACAGAAGAAAGTTTATCCCCATATTTTGCCTGAAAACCCCCTGCTGAGAAATCAACATTGGAGGTGAGGTCACTGTTTACGAAACTCAAGCCTTCCTGCTGCCCACTTCTGATTAAGAAAGGCCGATAGACTTCAATTTCATTAACATACACTAAGTTTTCGTCATAATTACCACCTCGCACAGCATATTGTGTACTCAATTCATTGTTGCTGCTTACACCGGGAAGTGATTTTAATAAATTCTCCACTCCAGATTGAGCCCCCGGTATTCTTCTGATGGTTTCGGGAGTTAGGTTGATGATTCCTTGCACTTGTTTGTTTTGTCTACTTGAAATAAACACTTCTGTTATTTGTTCAACTTCAAGGGACATAACTGGGTTGAAAAAAAAGTCTTCGTTAGGTCTCAGAACTAAAGGAAGAGTTATTGATTTGAAAGTTATGTGTGTAAATAGAATAGAGATTTCAGTATTTGCGGGAACTTCTAATTCATAAAACCCTCCAAAATCTGAAATAGTACCAGATGATTCATATATGATATTAACTCCGGGGATGGGTTGGTTTTCATTATCAAGAATAACTCCTTTGATGCTTGCTGTTTGAGAAAAAAGGGTATTGCCAATTAAAAAGACAAGTAAAATTTGTAGAAAATTAGTTGTTTTCAAGTGTATGAGTTTATTTTCTGTAAAAAGTTGCTTCAAATTTAGAACTATTTCCCACATTATCGGTAACAATGAGTTTTAAATTGTTTTCGGATTCTGAATTTTTGTGGTCATTAAAATCGTAGGTAAGCATTTTGGTTTTGTATTCATATTCCATTAAAATCCACTTTCCGTTAATAGTAGCGCGGTAATTTTTGATCCCACTTTGTAAATCATCAATTTTAATTTGCAGCGTTTGGTGATTGCTTATCCATTGTTTGTCAGAAAAATTGGCAGCTGTAATCACCGGTGGGATGGTGTCAATTGCAAGACCATACGTGCCAAACTCTCTCACTTTTGTTGACAACACATTCCCTGTGCGTGAGGTACTGCTGTAATAAGGTTCACCTCTGAAGTTAAGCTTACCAATAAAGACTTTGTCCATGTCTGAAGCTTCATAGTTTGATACATCCACAGAAATAGTAACGTTAGTGTGCAAAGGAATGTTGTCTTGATGAAAATTTAGAATATCTCCTTCTGAGGATATTTGCAGAAAGGTATCTTCATAAAGGCTATTTGGCGGGATATAAATTGAAAACTTACCTTCAACAATGGTGGCTCCTTCACGTGCTGCGACAAAATGATTGTGTTCATCAGTCACTTTTTTTGTTTTGATGGGAAGTTGAGCTCCTTCAATGGGTATTGTTATGCGCACGTTATTTCCATTAAAGTCAGACACAAATATAGTATAGGAGGAACTCAAACTATCAGTTACAGATATGAAACCGTTGCTCTTTGAGGATTTTAATATACTCAAAGGGTTGTTCCTTTCTATAAAGAGTTTTTGAATTCGTGATTTATGTTTCTTAAAATACGCATAGTCTGAATATCTGTTTATGTATCTTGTTTCATCAAATGAAATGCGGTCAAAAACAATATCGATACTCTTTTCACCATTGTGCTGCGTTTGGATTCTAAAAACACCATTGCGGTTGTTTGCTGCATTTTGTTGGTCAACTGTTGAAATGCCGAAGCCTAGAGTACCAAATGCACTAATTTTTTCTGCGATATAATTTCCATCTGTTTGAGGAATTAGCCTGAGTTGTTGGGGGTTTTGATTTTGATTTACGTGGGAATCCTCACCTTGCGGATATACAAAAACACTATTTATCAAGGGTTTTCTGGTGTCTTCAACATTAATTCCAAAGAGTTTGGGGTTCATGGGTCTTGCAGAATTATCTCTGATTTCAAAATGCAGGTGAGGTCCGCCGCTACTTCCTGAGTTGCCTGTATAACCTATCAAGTCACCCTTTTTTACAGGTAATTGATCTGCTTTGGGATATACTTGTATTTCATAAGACTCTTTTTCATATTGTGTTTTTTTAACAAACTCTTCTATGGCACCACTGTATTTTTGAAGGTGTGCATACACAGTGGAGTACCCATTGGGATGTTGAATATACAGTGCTTTTCCATATCCAAAATGAGCCACTCTTATTCGGTTTACAAAACCATCTGCAGCAGCATAAATGGGGATTCCTTGTTTTTGTTGTGTGCGAATATCGAGACCAGCGTGAAAATGGTTTGTGCGTAACTCCCCGAATGTTCCGGATAACTGAATAGGTATTCTTAAAGGAACTTCAAAATAATCCTGTGGAATATCCTCTGGAATAGAATAGCTAAAATTTGACAAATCTCCCTGAGAATGAGAGAGACAACAAATGAAAAAAATAAAAAATAAAATGCGGCTCATAAAATTGAAAACTGTTGATTATGAATTGATTTATACTTTTTCAATTGGCTAAAAAAATGCCCTTTTTACCACATATTTGTCTTTTTTTTTGTTCCTTAGCTAAGGCTATGCAACTTAAAAAAGCCTTCTTATGGAATAAAAATCATCATTTTTCGCTTCAATCAAAAAAGTATAAATCACTTCATTACAAGGTATAATAAATGTCACAAAATCACAACATAAATAATTACAAAATATTATTTTAAAAAAATGAAATAAAATGTTGCCTTATTTAATAAGGTATGCTAACTTTGTGAGAATAGTATAGAATTACTTTTTAATGAGCAATCTTTCAGAAATTGTTGATTCTCTTGAAAATAGGATTAGTAAGCTTTTACACAAGCACGAAAGCATAAAGCAAACTAATTCAAATTTGGAGAACGAGTTGGCTAAAGAAAAACTTGAGCATTCCAAAACAATGGAGGAATTAAAACAATGGAAAGAACAATCAGATAATTTAAAAGTGGCTAATGCTATGTTAGGCAGTGACCAATTTAAACGAGAAACGAAACTCAAAATAAATTCATTAATTCGTGATATCGACGTATGCATCTCACAATTAAATGATTGAAAACTATGTCTGAAACGCTTAAAATTAAACTTTCGATTGCAGACCGTGTGTATCCATTAACGGTAAACCCTTCACAAGAAGAAGGGTTGCGCAGGGCTACAAAGAAAATCGATGAGATGATTAAGCAATTTGAACAAAATTATGCCGTTAGAGATAAGCAAGATGTATTGGCGATGTGTGCCCTTCAATTTGCAGCTCAAACAGAACAAAAAATAGTAAATAATGTCAATGACCAAGCTGAAATAGAAGAAAAGCTAAACGCTTTGAATCAATTGTTGCAAGTTCATTTGTCATAAGTTCTTTAAAATAACATAATAAGGTACTGCCTACATTATTACAAATTTTGATAAACTCAACGCGATCTCTTTAAAAAGGGTAAGTTGAAGATGTAAAAGCGTGCCGTCTCAGTCTTTTGGCTGATTGGCGGATTTTTGATCATCTTAGTAGCCCTAAACTTGGTTTAAGGAGTTTATACAAATCAACGTTTTAATGTAGGCTTTTTTTTTATCTAAAATCAACCAACATGGATAGTTTATTTTTAATAATTTCGATAGGAGTCATAGGCATTGCACTTGGCTTTCTTATTGCTAAAATGATAGAGAGAAATAATGGTTCTCATCTTATAAAATCTGCAAAAAAAACAGCAACTTCTATTCTTAAGGAAGCAAAATCTGAAGCAGAAACCCTAAAAAAAGATAAAATTCTTCAAGCTAAGGAAAAGTTTATAGAATTAAAATCTGAACACGAAAAAGTTATCATAAGTCGTGATAAAAAAATTGCTGAAGCCGAAAAAAGAACAAGAGATAAAGAATCTCAGGTCTCTAATGAACTGGCAAAGAGCAAAAAACTCAACACCGATTTAGAAGAGCAAATCAAAGATTATCAGGAGCGTTTGTCTGTGCTTGAAAAGAAGCAAACCGAAGTAGAAAAGCTTTACCGAAGTCAAATAGAACAACTAGAGGTTATCTCTTCACTTTCTGCACAAGATGCAAAAGCACAGCTTTTTGAAACCATCAAAGACGAGGCAAAAACAGATGCTATGGCTTTCATACAAGGTTCCATGGAAGAAGCAAAGTTAACAGCCCAGCAAGAAGCTAAAAAAATCGTAATTAATACCATTCAACGCATTGGTACTGAGGAAGCTATTGAAAATTGTGTATCTGTATTTAACCTTGAAAGTGATGATGTGAAAGGACGCATCATTGGAAGAGAAGGTAGAAACATTAGGGCACTTGAAGCAGCAACAGGCGTTGAAATCATTGTTGACGATACACCTGAAGCAATTATTCTCTCTTGCTTTGACTCTGTGAGACGTGAAATTGCCAGATTATCATTGCATAAACTCGTTACAGACGGTAGAATTCACCCTGCACGCATTGAAGAAATTGTAGAGAAAACGACTAAGCAAATCGAAGAAGAAATTATTGAGGTGGGTAAACGCACTGTAATTGATTTGGGTATCCACGGACTTCACCCCGAATTGATAAAAGTTGTGGGTAGAATGAAATATCGTTCCTCTTATGGACAAAACCTACTGCAACACTCACGTGAGGTAGCAAAACTTTGTGGAGTTATGGCTGCTGAACTTGGATTAAATACCAAACTTGCAAAACGAGCCGGACTGCTGCACGATATCGGGAAAGTTCCCGATACTGAAACCGAAGTGCCACACGCAATTCTGGGGATGCAATGGGCAGAAAAATATGGTGAAAAACCCGAAGTGTGTAATGCGATTGGAGCTCACCACGATGAGATTGAAATGACCAGCTTGTTATCGCCTATTGTTCAAGTTTGTGATGCCATAAGCGGTGCAAGACCCGGAGCAAGACGCCAAGTGCTTGATTCTTATATCCAACGTCTTAAAGACCTTGAAGACATCGCGTTTGGATTTGGCGGTGTTAACAAGGCTTATGCCATTCAAGCAGGTAGAGAACTGCGCGTAATGGTTGAAAGTGAAAAGGTGAGTGATGAAAAAGCAGCAGCTTTGTCCTTTGAAATTTCTCAAAAAATTCAGACAGATATGACCTATCCAGGACAGGTAAAAGTAACTGTGATTAGAGAAACACGAGCTGTAAATATTGCAAAATAAAAGTATTATTGGATTAGAACAACTACAGGATTCAGTAAGGCTTAATGCGATTAACTATGATTTTTTGTTTCTGTTTCTAAAAGGAAGTTTTTTAGTTTCAACAATTTCAGAAGCAGGTGTCTTTTTTGAATCTTTTACCATTTTATGAATTATGGAAAGCTCCTCCTGAGTTAGATTGCGCCAGGTTCCCGATGCTAAATCATTTAACTTAACATTCATTATCCTGATGCGCTTTAAAGCGATTACTTCATAACCTAAATATTCACTCATCCTTCTTATTTGACGGTTTAACCCTTGAACCAAAATAATTTTAAATACAAACCGACTTAATTGAATGACTTCACATTTTTTGGTTACTGTATCCAAAATAGGAACCCCGTTGCGCATACGTTCCAAAAAGGTATCATTTATGGGACGATCAACGGTAACAATATATTCCTTCTCATGTTGATTTCCTGCCCGTAAAATTTTATTTACTATATCACCATTGTTTGTGAGAAAAATTAAACCTTCTGACGGCTTATCCAGGCGACCAATTGGAAAAATTCGTTCTTTGTGATTGATAAATGAAATGATGTTTCCTTCGATTTGCAAATCTGTTGTGCAGGTAATCCCAACGGGTTTGTTAAAAGCAATAAAGATATCTGCATTCGATTTTTTTAAGGGTTTTCCTTCAATTGTAATTTCATCATCAGGCAACACACGATCACCAAGATTACTTAGCTTACCGTTTACGGCTACTTTTCCTTGTTCTATTAAAACATCTGCTTGTCTTCGGGAGCAGTAACCACTGTCACTTATGCTTTTGTTGAGTCTAACAGAATCCGGATGATGGGTCATTTTTTTTTTGTAAAGATAAATATAAGAATTCAGATGATGGAAAACTCTATCAATACATTTTAGAGCACTTAGATAAATTACACTATTTATTTAAAACCAAATTCACTTAAAATAAAACCCCCATTTCTGAGAGAAACAGGGGCTTTCCTAATTAACTAAATTAGTGGGGATAAATTATTTTTTTACAATTTTAATAGTCTTGCTGGCATCTTTAGAAATGGCTTTTGCAAAATAGATACCTTTTTGTAAAGTTGAAATGTTAATAGATTGATTTGAACTATTTATTTTTTCATTCATAACCAGTTGACCTGCTGCATTATAAACCTCAACAATATCAATATTGACTTTTGAATCAATATAGATAACTCCATTTGTTGGGTTTGGATACATACTCAATTGATTTAGTTCAAAATCTGAAGTGCTTAGAGTTTCACAAGTAACCTGAAGCGTAAAATCACCTGCTTCATCAACATCAAACCCTTCGACCAAAATGATATATGTGGAAGTACCATCAGACTCAAATGTAACTTCAGACTGCAAGCCACAAAAATCATCATTCATTGCAATTTCATCGGTTAAGTCACAACTTGAAAATACTCTTAAAACAGTATCAAAGTTTGTATTGGGGTCACATAATGAAATTGTAATAATTTCAGCAACACCATTTCCTGTGAAAGAGTAAAATACATCAGGAGAATCACCACCTCCAGAATTTGTAGCATTGGTAGTGCTTCCGGAAACGATATCATCACAAGACAATGCGATGGCATTGTTACATAAATTGTTTGCGGCAACTGTTGGTAATTTTATCATAAAACCAACAACATTGGCTCCTTGTAAACCCATTCCTACAATAGCACTGCCATCATTTGAAATTCCTAAAGGTAGAGAAAAAGTGATTCCCAAGTCATCCATTCCTAAGCTATCTACATATTCATTGAGTTCAACACGACCGGTTTCTTCAGTCCAAATAAATCCTTCTCCAAATATTGCAGGACCCGGAAATGGTCTGTAAAATCCTACAATGATGCTTCCGTCTTCATTGATAGAAGTTGCAGAACCTCTAAAAAAGTTTCCGCTGTTAGGATGTGGAATGTTAATCATTCCTGTGTCTTGACTCCATCTCCAAGCTTCAGAATTATTTCCACCACCAATCACCCAATTTCCATCACCAGACACAGCACCAGCTTCACCAACCGGGTTTCCTCCCTGATTTGTGATTAATGATTGTACACCATCTACCCAAATTGCTGCTTGTCTAAAACCATCTGTAGCATCTTGCCATCCCACAATCACGCTTCCATCATTATTTACATCGTTTGCTCGGCTGCTTCTATCAGGCACAGTGCTACCTAAATCAACCATCCCATCAGCTTCTGTCCATTTAATTCCGTGAGCTCTACCACCGGTTGTCCATCCCAATCCAACAGCTGTAGTTCCATCTCTTGAAATAGACCATGCAGAACTAATACTTGAATCAATTGGACCTCCAATACCGCCCAGTAAAGTCCAATCATCAGAATCAACATCATAGTATGCCATTTCATTAAAGTTATTGTCCGGGTTTGTTATGGTTGCTGTTACTTTCGAGCCGTCACTTGAAATCGTTGCTCTTCCACTCATTGGAAAACCATTTGTTATTGCACCAATAGTAGTCAAACCATCTGCCTCTGTCCAAATAAGATGTGTATTACCAATTGTTCCAACAACTTTTTCACCATTGTTAGAAACACTGTTTGCTTCAAAATTTGCTCCTAGGTTTGTTACCTGTGCCATTCCTGTTAAGGCCATTCCAAAAGCCAAAAAGGTTGTAAAAATTTTACTGTACTGTTTTTTCATTTTAAAAGTCTGTTTAAGTTTTAAATTCTATTTCGGGGCTAAAATAGCTTAGTAAATACTATAATAAAAAGGTTAGTCTTTCAAAATTCACGAAATTTAAAACTATAAAATGACGGTAAGTAATTGATAATGTGATTTTTGAGAGGCAAGGTTATGTTTCCTTCAAACTTTAAATTAAATAGCCTCTTTTGAAATATTTTGTTTGATATTTTTTAATTCTTTTACGGTTTTTTGATAAGAATAAAGAATTCTGAGGATAAAAAAGAGCAGAAAAGTAAAGCAAATACTAAAAACTTGTTTGGTAAGCGATATTTTTGATTGAAGTTGATTTATTTCTTTTGTATGCTCTTTAAAAAGATTTGACAATGAGTTATTAATGGTTTTTATTCCTGAAAATTTTATAGATTCATTAGTTTCAATTTGTTTTTTGTTATACAATTTATAATTTTCCCAATCTTTAATTGCCAGATAATTGTCTGCTAGTCCTTTATAAAGACCTTGATTTAGAACTAAATCCCCAACATCTGAAGAACTAGAAAGTCCTTGTTTTAATATTGAAATGGCCTCGTTGTATTGACCTTTAATGGTGAATACCTCTGCCATTCCCTTAATGGCAAAGCTTTCAAGACTTTTGGCTTTAATAAGCTGCGAATAACTAATTGCTTTTTCAAAGCTAACAGTGGCAGAATCAATTTGAGTTTTTGACAAAAAACAATTTCCCTTATTGTAATTAATGATACTGATGTTAGCATTCATTATCTCATCAATTTTTAAATGTTTTTGAAAGTAATGAATGGATTTATTAAAATAAGTGAGTGCTATATCACAGCTCATCTGTTCTCTGTAAACAAAACCTCTTACGGCATAATTATATCCCAAAAGGTTTGCAATGGAGTCCTTTTCCTTAATCTCTTGTATGTTTTGTAGCGCTTCATCAAGGTAAGAAATTGATTTGTCATATATTTGAAGTTGATGGTATTGGTCACCAATCTTATTCAAAACATTTACTTTAAAAATTTTATTCTCAATTTTTGGTAATAACTCTAGTGATTTATTGGCATACTCTAGAGATAAAAAATTATTTCTTTTTGATGAGTATGCTGTTGAGATAAGCAATAATGAATTTACTTTAATTTCAAAACTGGTTTCATCGCTGTTGTATAATTCCAAACCAATTTCTATAGCTCTATTTGGGTTTTCATATATATCTTTACTGGCTTCTTTTATTTTTTCTTCTGGGTTTTGTTGTGCATTGAGTAAAAAACTCAAAAAGACCATAGCGAACAGAAAAGTTATTTTTTTAATATGTAAATGGGTTACAATCATATGAAATTAAGCACTCATTTGCTTACTTTTTTTAAGGTCTTTTTTCAATAATTCTATAAAAACATTTGGTGAAATACCGGTTATATTTTTAAAAACGGTTGCAAAACTACTATGTGAAGAGAAGCCACTTTCTTCAGCGAGGTAGCTTACTTTGTAATTCAGGTAATTTGGGTCTGACTTTAACTTTTTTACAATATATTTTACTCGTAAATTATTTATATACAGATTGAAATTTTTCCCTTTGTGTTTGTTTATTACCTCTGAAAGGTATTTTGTGTTTGTTTCAAACTGTGATGCCATTTGTGCTAATGACATGTCGTTGGAGGTAAATTTGTTGCTTTTTTCAAACGCTTCTAATTTTTTTAATAAAACCGACTCTGTTTCTTTTGGAATACCTAAATTCTTAACTATACCTTTTTCTTGATACTCTTCTTTTTTGTCAATATCGTGAATAAGTTTTAGATAGTTAATTACATCTTTTGTGTGTTTAAGTTTAAAGGATGTAAACCACTTTGTGAACAGTAAAATGAAAACCAAAAGTGCCGCAATAATACCAAAAGTCCAATTTATTGAGACGATTTCTTTGTTAATCTCTTCTTTTGAATCAATGTGATTTTTTTGTAGAATATTAAAAATAGCATTTGAAGATGCGCTTTCTTTTAGTTTAGTTGCATTTAAATATTGCCCCAATTTTACTTGATTTTCTATAAATTTTTCTTCGTTTTTAAGTGCAAGGTGATTTTGAGAAAGTTGGTTATATATTGCAAAATTCAGGAACGGGTTATTGAATATTTTTGAGATGTCTAATGCTTTTGTAAGGGTATCTATTGCTGTTTGATGTTGATTAAATTCAAAAAAATAGTTGGAAAAATCAACCATCATAAAAGCCTCTTGAATACTTTCAGATTGAATAGATCGCTGAATTTTAAGAGCTTTTTCAAAATACATTCGAGAAGAATCTCTTTTACCTTGAGTTAATGAAAATTTACCGATTGAATTTAAAATTTGACCTTTTAGATTAAGGTATTCTTTATTATGCTCAGTAGTATTATCTTTAAATTGCGATAATAATTGTTTTAACGATTCAGTATTTTGAATAGAATCTGCTTCCATCCATTTTTCTTGTAGAGCAAAAATCAAGGTTAAAGGCTCTTTGGAATCTGGTTTTGGATAATATTCGGCTTCATTTTTTAATCCTTTTGCTATTTCATAAAACCCATAACTCCAGAATAATTTTGTTCCAAATAAAAGGTACTCAAGGTGTCTTGAAGACTCCTGTGAAGTTTTTAATTGTTTTTTCCCATCAAAAAAATAGCCAAAAGCTTCTTCAAGGTTACCTTTAGTATGATGACTCTTTGATAAAATTAAATTTGTCTGAATGACTTCAACAGTATAATTGGTGTTTCTTAAAATTTGTGAAGCTATTCGAATTGACTCATCCGGGTTTACATAGATATTTTTTTCAGCATTAACAATTAAATCGTTTACCTTAAAACTTTCCTGCGAAAAAGTCGAATTTCCGAAAAGTATAAAAGCTATTATGTAAAAGTATGTTTTCAATGAAAAGAAATAGTTTAAGCAAATATAAGAGATAAAAGCGAGCATTTTTTAATGTTTGTCCATAATGAGTAGGACTTTTTGATACTTAAAATCATCGTTTTCATATTCAATAAGTATAAAATATTTGGGTAAATTTGCTTTTTGATAATTTTTAATAAAGTCTGATATGGAATCACCCAATTGGAAAACTGCAAAGGAATATAAAGATATCACCTATAAAAAATGCAATGGTGTAGCGCGCATTGCTTTTAACCGCCCTGAAGTGCGCAATGCATTCAGGCCCAAGACAACTTCAGAATTGCTGGACGCCTTTCACGATGCTCAAGAGGACACATCTATTGGAGTTGTTTTGCTTTCAGCTGAAGGACCTTCACCCAAGGATGGTGTTTATAGTTTTTGCAGTGGAGGCGATCAATCGGCACGTGGCCGCCAGGGTTATGTGGGAAATGATGGGTATCACAGATTGAACATCCTTGAAGTCCAGCGACTCATTAGATTTATGCCAAAAGCTGTAATTGCAGTAGTTCCCGGTTGGGCTGTAGGGGGAGGACACAGTCTTCATGTGGTGTGTGATTTAACTTTGGCAAGTAAAGAACACGCCATTTTCAAGCAAACTGATGCAGATGTGACCAGTTTTGATGGAGGGTATGGATCTGCATATCTGGCTAAAATGGTGGGGCAAAAAAAAGCCCGTGAAATTTTCTTTCTTGGTAGAAATTATTCTGCTCAGGAAGCTTTTGAAATGGGAATGGTGAATGCTGTTGTTCCTCACACAGAACTTGAAAATACTGCTTATGAGTGGGCTCAGGAAATATTAGCTAAATCACCTATTTCCATAAAAATGCTCAAATTTGCAATGAATCTTACAGACGATGGAATGGTAGGTCAACAAGTTTTTGCCGGTGAAGCCACCCGTTTAGCTTATATGACTGATGAAGCTAAAGAAGGAAGGGATGCTTTTCTGGAAAAACGCAAACCCAATTTTGATAAAAAATGGCTTCCTTAAAAATTTATTATTTCAAATTTTTTATATCAAACTTGACATTTTAAATCTTTTAACCTATTTCCGAAAGAATCTCTTGAGACTTTTTCTTTTGTTTTGAAGCTACATTGTGTGATTTTCCGTTCAAGATTTTAGCTTTTTCTTTTTCCTCTTTGAGAGAGTCTCTCATTTGTTTTATCGTTTTGGTACTGCCATCATGACTCCATCCCGGAGGGCCAAATACATACATAAACTTATGCCACCAGTTTTTGGATTTTTTCATATCCTCCCAAATATTTTTATACTCGTGGGTCAAGATAATCCAGATATTGTATGAATTAGGAGGTGATGTTACTCCATACTCTATATCAATATTTTCATCAAGCTCTTTCCAAGTTCCAAAAATCCTATCAAAAATATTCAAAATCCCGCCGTGGTTTTTGTCCATATATTCAATATTTTTTGCGTGATGAACTTGATGCATAGTGTGCGTATTGATAAACTTTTCTATAAAACCCATTTTTGGGATGTATTTTGTATGCAACTGAAATTGCCACAAAGCCTCAATTCCTAAACAAACTACCAGCATTTCCGGAGGGAATCCCAACATTACTATCCAAACATAAAAGAAAGGCTTGTAAAATATGGTAAACCAACCATTTCTAACAGCGGTACCCAAATTAAAATTATCAGACGAGTGATGAACAATATGTGCTGCCCAAAAAAATCGAATCATATGGTTTTGCCTATGAAACCAATAATAGGCAAAATCATCAAGCAGCATACAAGCAATCCAAACATACCAAGCATAGCCAAATGATTCCCAACCAAAAAAATTGGTTCTAACCCCATCAATCAATGGATTAAAAAGTTCATAAGCAACAGTAAATACTAAAACCAAAGCAATGGTTTTTGTGAAAGCAGCAATAACAGCAGAGCCCACACCAATAGCCAGACTTGCAGTTAAGTCTTTCCATTTGTAAAGATTTTTATTGTTTGTGTGCTTACTGTAAGTAAGTTCTAGTAAAATAAAAGCTAAAAATGCAGGAACCCCATAAACTAATGGGTTTGTAAAATCCATGTGAGTTAGTAATTTTAAAAAGTGATTTTGATCGAAAAATTTCAAAACCCCAAGATAATGATTCTTTCCAGGTTTGAACTACATAAATGAATTATTTATTGTAAGCATCAGCATGAACATTTGCTACAGCTCTTCCACTTGGATCATTCATATTTTTAAAACTTTCGTCCCATTCTAAAGCTATAGGACTACTACAAGCTACAGAAGGAACAGAAGGAACACTTAGAGCTGCCGCATCACTAGGGAAGTGCGATTCAAAAATAGAACGGTAGTAAAATTCTTCTTTTGATTTTGGGGTTTGCACCGGAAATTTAAAATGAGCATTAGCTAATTGATCATCTGTCACGGTTTCATTGACCAATTCTTTCAAGGAATCAATCCAACTATAACCCACGCCATCGCTAAACTGTTCTTTTTGCCTCCAGGCAACACTTTCGGGAAGCATGTCTTCAAAGGCTTTTCTAAGTACCCATTTTTCCATGCGCTCGCCATTAATCATTTTGTCTTTTGGGTTTAAGCGCATTGCCACATCCATAAACTCCTTGTCTAAAAATGGTACACGACCTTCAATACCCCAAGCTGCAAGTGATTTATTGGCACGCAGGCAATCATATTGATGTAGTTTGTCTAGTTTTCTTACAGTTTCTTTATGAAATTCCTCTGCATTGGGAGCTTTATGAAAATATAAATAACCACCAAATATCTCATCACTTCCTTCGCCTGAAAGTACCATTTTAATACCCATCGCTTTGATGGCACGTGCCATAAGATACATAGGCGTTGATGCACGAATGGTAGTAATATCATAAGTTTCCAGATGATACACAACATCTTTAATTGCGTCAATTCCTTCTTGTATAGTAAATTTAATTTCGTGATGTATGGTTCCCAGATGGTCTGCAACCTTTTGAGCTGCTGCCAAATCCGGAGAGCTCTCTAGTCCCACTGCGAAGGAGTGGAGTTGTGGCCACCAGGCGGCATCTTTATCATCACTCTCAATACGTTTTTCTGCATATTTTTTAGCTATAGCAGAGGTAATGGAAGAGTCTAATCCTCCTGATAGTAAAACACCATATGGAACATCACTCATCAATTGACGATGAACAGCATTTTCCAATGATTTTCTTAAAAGATCAATATCTGTTTCATTTTCTTTTACAGCTTCATAGTCCATCCAGTCGCGTTCATACCATTTTACAAATTGGCCGTCTTTGCTGTGTAAGTAATGACCGGGAGGGAAAAGTTCAATTTTAGAACACACACCTTCCAGAGCTTTTAGTTCTGAAGCTACATAAAAGGTTCCGTTCTTGTCCCATCCAATGTATAACGGAATAATCCCCATATGATCGCGTGCGATAAAATAGTCATCTTTTTCAATATCATAGATGGCAAAACCAAAGATACCATTGAGTTCATCAATAAAATGGGGTCCTTTTTCTTTGTAAAGAGCTAGAATAACTTCACAATCAGATTTTGTTTGAAAATTGTATGTTCCTTCAAATTGTTTGCGTAAACTTTGGTGGTTATAAATTTCGCCATTTGCGGCAAGGACAAGATTTCCATCTTCACTAAAAAGAGGCTGCTTTCCTGAGGTGGGGTCAACAATGGCAAGTCGCTCGTGAGCCATTATACTTTTGTCATTATTGAATATACCACTCCAATCTGGTCCTCGATGTCTGATACATTTTGACATTTCTAAAAGTTGAGGTCTCAAATCTTCAGCAGATTCTTTTAAATCAAAGGCACATACAATTCCGCACATATTTTCTTATTTTTAAGTTATAAAAAAAACCTGTCAAATTTAAAAACTTGACAGGTCGATATCTTGACAAGTTTTCTTGCTAGGTGAAATTATTGTTATTTAAATTAATATTTTTCATATTAAGGCGGGGATGTTTTCCTACAAATATCGATTAATATTTCATTCTTGAAATTAATATTTAAATTTTTCGATGAGTTGCAAATTTATCCCAATGAAGGGTATGTTTTTGGGTCAACTTCATTCATAATTGAATACACTTTTTCAAAAATATCTTCTGTTGAAGGTTTAGAAAAATAATCACCATCTGTACCATAAGCGGGTCTATGTGCTTTGGCTGTGAGTGTTTGTGGATTGCTGTCTAAATAATTATATGCTTTTTGTTCATCCAGAATGTGTTGAAGAATAAATGCTGAAGCGCCGCCCGGCACGTCTTCATCTATAACTAAAAGTCGGTTTGTTTTAGCTACACTTTTAACAATATCGTGGTTTAAATCAAAAGGTAATAGGGATTGAACATCAATTATTTCAGCAGAAATTCCTACTTCCTGAAGTTCTTTAGCGGCTTCTTCAACTAGTCTTAGCGTAGAGCCGTAAGAAACGAGTGTAATGTCTGATCCTTCTTTGAGCGTCTCAACAACTCCTATTGGAGTTCTGAATTCACCTAAATTTGAAGGCATTTTTTCTTTTAAACGGTAGCCATTTAAACATTCTACGATGAGTCCGGGTTCATCCGCTGCAAGAAGTGTGTTGTAAAATCCTGCTGCTTTTGTCATATTGCGTGGTACTAATACGTGAATTCCTCTCACGAGATTTATAATTCCACCCATTGGAGAGCCACTGTGCCAAATACCTTCCAGCCTGTGTCCTCTGGTTCTAATGATAAGTGGTGCTTTTTGTTTTCCAAAGGTTCTGTATTGAATACAGGCAAGGTCGTCACTCATTATTTGAAGAGCATAAAGCACATAGTCAAGATATTGAATTTCTGCAATGGGGCGGAGGCCTCTTAATGCCATCCCAATTCCTTGTCCCAAAATTGTAGCTTCTCTAATTCCTGCATCTGCAACTCTTAATTTTCCATACTTTTCTTGCATGCCTTCAAGTCCTTGGTTTACATCACCAATGGTACCACTGTCTTCTCCAAAAATAAGAACATCTGGATGCTCTTCAAATAGTTTATCAAAATTATCTCGTAAAATCAATCGCGCATCAACTTCTTTAACATCTTTATTATAAGTGGGTTTTATTTCAGAAACAGCAATTGCATTCTGTGATGTTTCACTGTAGAGATGTTTGCTGTATTTAGGTTGGATTTTTTCAAAGTAGGATTGTATCCAATTTAAAAGGGTTACTTTAGCATCAGTGTTTTCATTTGCGGTATAGCGCAAAGCTTTTCTTGCAGTAGAAAGAATTTCTTTTCTAATTGGTTCTTTGATTGCCTCAAGATCTATTTTTAGTTTTTCAATGAATATTTTATTACTACTGGCTTTCATTAAGTTTTCCAATAAGCTCACCGCTTCAGTTTGTTCTGCTTTTTGAGGAGCTAAAAAGGCTTTCCACGCAGCAGCTTTTCCTTCTCTAACTTCTTTTTTTATATCATTTTCAAGGACTGTAAGCTCTTCATCTGTGGCAATATTACTTTCTATAATCATTTCCCGCATTTTCAAATTACAATCATGCGCTGCTTCCCAGGCAAGTCTCTCTGCGTCTTTGTAACGTTCATGAGAGCCCGATGTCGAATGTCCCTGAGGTTGTGTTAATTCTAATACATGAATCAAAACAGGTACATGTTCATTTCTGGCAATTTTTGAGGCTTTTTGATAAGTTTCTATCAATGCAACATAATCCCAGCCGTGAACTTTTAAAATTTCATATCCGTTATTTTCTTCATCTCTTTGAAAACCTTTTAGGATTTCAGATATATTTTCTTTAGTGGTTTGGTATTTAGCATGAACTGAGATACCATATTCATCGTCCCAAACACTCATTACCATTGGAACTTGCAAAACTCCTGCGGCATTGATAGTTTCCCAGAATAACCCTTCACTTGTGCTGGCATTTCCAATGGTGCCCCATGCAACTTCATTTCCGTTAATTGAAAAGGCTGATTTATTTTCTAAGCCCTTAACATTTCTAAAAATTTTAGATGCTTGAGCTAAGCCTAATAGTCGAGGCATTTGACCTGCAGTGGGTGAAATATCAGGACTTGAGTTTTTTTGAGCTGTTAGGTTTTTCCAGCTTCCGTCTTCATTCAAACTATGTGTAGAAAAATGACCTCCCATTTGTCTTCCGGCGGCCATGGGTTCTTGTTTTATATCAGTATGTCCATATAAACCGGCAAAAAATTGTTGAATGGTCATCTCTCCAATAGCCATCATAAAAGTTTGGTCGCGGTAATAACCAGAGCGCCAGTCTCCGTTTTTAAAAGCTTTAGCCCAAGCAAGTTGAGGCACTTCTTTTCCGTCACCAAAAATTCCAAATTTTGCCTTACCGGTTAAAACTTCTCTTCTGCCTAACAAACTACATTCCCGGCTTGTTACAGCGATTTTATAATCATTTAAAACTTCAGATTTAAATTCGTCAAAAGACAATTCGCTGGTAAATTCTGATTTTGTTTGCATATAAGAAAGTTTGAATTGCAAAAGTAAAGAAAAGTAAATGTTTTTACAATTAACAGTTATTTGTTTTAAAATCTTAAACTTTTCGGTAGGACTTTTTATAGGTATGTTGTTTAATGTAAAAGAAATATTTAGAATTCTAAAAAAAATAAAACAATGAAAAAATTAAAAATATTTATATTGGCCGGTTT
>DAINOA010000030.1:0-20996 GCA_036735625.1 Planktosalinus sp.
AAAGTTAAGCAGTGTTAACGTGTGTTAACGGGTTTGGAAATTGATTCATACTCTGATTACCTTTGACTTATGAGTGAGCATAAGTACAAATGGATTTTATATTTAATCACAGTGGTGATTGCAGCCACACTGGCCATTCAGGGTTACTGGACCTATAAAAATTACCTTTCGGCCAAACAACAGTTGATGAATGATGTGCAAGAGAGCCTTGACATTGCAGTTGACAAATATTATACACTACTTGCACAACGCAGTTCTTTTTCCTTTATCTCGACAAATAATAATGAGGACTTCAGCTTTGCTTTTTCTGATTCCATTCAGGCAAAAAACCGGTTAACTGTAAAATCGATTTCAGACACAACAAATAAAAAGAAAGTCAACTCCACACATTATAGTTTTGAAACCGGTACAAACAAAAAACAAATAACAAAATTAACAACAGACACTTTAAGTTTTAACCAAAGATCTTTTCATTTTAAAAATAACCCGGGAAACTCAAGGATTGACTCTATTTTACTGTTAAGTGGCAATTTATCAATCAACCAAAATACTATTGAAGCACTTTCCGCTAAAGTAATGATTTCATTTACCCAGGATTCGCTTTCTTTAAATAAAGTGGACAGTCTTTTTATTGATGAATTAAAAACCAAAAACATAACAGTTGATTACAAATTAATTATTCAGAATAAAGAAGACCAAAACGGGGTTTTGGATTCAGAAAAAAAATTAACTGCGGTAGCCGGTTCTGTATATATCCCCCTCGGAAACAAACTGATAGTGGTCTATGATAACATCACAATACAAATACTGAAAAAAAATGTTTTTGGCATGTTTTTGTCTTTTATACTTCTTGGTAGTGTTATCGCCTCATTACTCTACCTTTTAAAAATCATCAGGCACCAAAAGAAGCTATCTGAAATGAAAAATGACCTCATCAGTAACATCACCCACGAATTTAAAACGCCTATTGCCACTATTGGTGTAGCAACGGAAAGCCTTAGCGGTTTCAATTCGGGCACGGCAGATGAAAAAACAAAACGTTATGCCCAAATTACAGCCGAGCAAATCAAAAAACTCAACTTGATGGTTGAAAAACTACTTGAAACTGCCTCGCTTGACAGCAGCGAATTAAAGCTAAACAAAGAACCTGTCAACCTTAACGAACTGATTCATTCATCCATCAGAAACCACAGTGTTTTGGAACCAAAAATGATATCTGTTGAACTGCCTGAACAATCAATCAACTATATTGCAGATGCCTTTCATCTTGAAAATGCGTTGAACAATGTGATTGACAATGCCCTGAAATATGGAGGCGACCAAGTGAATGTCACTCTTCAAAAAACTACTCATTACATTGAAGTTTCAATTTCAGATTCAGGCACCGGACTCACAGAAGAGCAAAAACAACTTATTTTTGATAAATTTTACAGGGTTCCAAAAGGGAATATACACGATGTAAAAGGATTTGGCATTGGGCTGTATTACACCAAAAAAATTATCGAAAAGCACGATGGTAAAATCTGGGTGGAACTCCACCGCAGCCATACTAAATTTATAATCCGGCTACCGTATGCATAAGAAAATCCACATATTGCTTGCCGAGGATGAAGCCTCACTAGGCCAAATCATCAAGGAAAGCCTGGAGACACGTGGTTTCAAAATTGACTATTATCAAAACGGGATAGATGCTTTAAATAGTTATCTCAATAAAAAACCCGACATCCTTGTGCTGGATGTGATGATGCCAAAAAAGGACGGTTTTACCCTGGCGCGTGAAATCAGAATGCAGGACAGAGAAACCCCTATCTTGTTCCTCACGGCAAAATCACAAACTGCTGATGTGGTGGAAGGGTTTACTTTGGGCGGCAACGATTACCTAAAAAAACCCTTCAGCCTTGAAGAACTCATCGTCAGGGTTAAAAATCTGGTGGAACGCAAAAACCCCACCGAAGAACTGACTGAAATTCAGATAGGCAACTATCTATTTGATTTCAACAAACAAACCCTTCAGTTCAAGGAGGACATTGCAATACCGCTTACCCACAGAGAAGCCGAGCTCTTGCTCTATCTGTGTAACAACAAAAATTCCCTGCTTGTCCGTTCTGTCATTCTAAAAAAACTTTGGGGTGATGATGATTTTTTTAACGCCCGAAGTATGGACGTTTTTATCACCCGACTTCGGAAAAAACTGCAAAAAGACAAAAACATCAGCATCGTAAATGTGCGTGGTTTTGGTTATAAACTCATTTTTTAAAATTATCTAAAATCTTTTTTATAACTTGCTTCTCCCATGAAGCTGTTATATACATATCTTATTTTTTTTACATTTTTGTCTACTTTCGCTCAAAGCGAAATAATCTCCAACACACAAGAAAAAATTCCGCTTAAAGCGGAACGTTTTATTGGAATTGACACCTATGGAGACCTGTATTATTTAAAAAACAGAACCCTATTTAAACAAACCAAAACCGAAACGTTTCAGTTTAAAGATTTTCAATTGGGTACTGTTGGCAGTGTTGATTTGCTGAACCCATTAAAAATCACTGTTTTTTTTCCCAATTATCAAACAGCCGTGATTCTCGACAATAAGCTCAACGAAATAAACCGCATACCGTTTGCTATGGAACCGCCATTTTTAAACATCAAAAATGCCACCACTGCAAATGACAACCGGCTGTGGACCTTTAATGAAGACAACCAGCAACTTGAACTTTACAATTATCGGGAAAAAACAAACCAACAGCTATCAAGACCTCTCTCAGAAAACTACTTCACACACAAAAGCAATTTTAATTTTTGCTATCTACTCACAAACAAAAACCTACGTCTTTTCAATATTTACGGGAGCCTATTGAGTAGTATTTCTGCTGAAGGAATTCAAAAAATGTCCCTTTCAAATGATAAACTGGTGGTTTCTAGAAATGACTCATTGGTACTTTTATCTGAAAATCTCACAAAAAAAGAATCAATAAAAATGCCCGATTTACCTGTAAAAGATTTGTATCTATCTGATGAATTCCTGTATATTTACGATGGTGAAATGATTCACAAATTGAAGCTAACCAAAACACAAAATTAACACATGCACGTTGCCATCGCAGGAAATATAGGATCAGGGAAAACAACGCTAACACGCCTTTTATCAAAACATTACAAATGGCAAGCACATTATGAAGAAGTGGACGATAATCCGTACCTTGATGACTTTTACAACCAGATGGAACGCTGGTCTTTCAACCTGCAGATTTACTTTTTAAACAGTCGTTTTCGCCAAATACTCGATATTCGCAATAGCGGTAAAAATGTAATTCAGGACAGAACAATTTATGAAGATGCCTATATTTTTGCTCCCAACTTGCACGCAATGGGCTTGATGACCAATCGCGATTTTGAAAACTACAAGTCACTCTTTGATTTGATGGAAGAAGTAACCGAAAGTCCTGATTTAATTATTTATCTACGCAGTTCTATACCCAACCTAGTTGCTCAAATCCACAAACGTGGAAGGGAGTATGAAAACAGCATAAGCATTGAATATCTAAGTCGCTTAAACGAGCGTTATGAAGCCTGGGTACACAATTATAATAAAGGCAAACTGTTAATCATTGATGTTGACAACCTAAATTTTGTAGATAATCCGGAAGATCTTGGAAATGTGATTAACCGCATTGACGCAGAAATCCACGGATTGTTTTGATTTTAGAAGATTCCTTAAATAAAAAAAGCCTCAATTTAAATCGAGGCTTTTTTTGTAATAAGAAAAACAGTTACATAAGTGATTTAAACTTTAATTTTGAATCACCTTCTTTTCTTTTTTGACTGAAACTTTTGTTTCAAAAGCAGCAATAGCAGCTTTTACCTGAGCTTCAGTTCCTTTAAAAGTTTGAACATTGGTTTGTTCCACACCATTTTCTATTGTAGTATAATTAACAGTAGCAGTAGCCACATCGTTCTCGACTGTCATCTCAACCTGTACATTAGTTTCAGCCACAGCAGTAGAAGCACAGTGATTTCCTAAAATGGGTGCTATAACCAAGCCAACAAGACAAGTTAATTTAATCAAAATATTCATCGAAGGTCCTGAGGTATCTTTAAAAGGATCACCCACAGTATCACCGGTAACAGCCGCTTTGTGTGCGTCTGAACCTTTATATTCCATTTTTCCGTTGATCATTACACCGGCTTCAAACGATTTCTTGGCATTATCCCAGGCACCACCTGCATTGTTTTGGAAAATTGCCCACATAACACCACTTACACAAACACCGGCCATATAACCTCCCAGCGGTTCTGCTCCAAAGAAAAATCCAATCAAAATGGGTGTTATTATTGTGATTAATCCGGGCAAAATCATTTGTTTTAAAGCTGCATTGGTTGAAATCTCAACACATTTTGCATATTCAGGAGTGGCGGTACCTTCCATAATTCCGGGTATTTCCCTAAACTGGCGACGCACTTCCTGTACCATCTCCATTGCTGCTTTTCCAACAGACTCCATAGCAAGTGCTGAGAAAATAACGGGAATCATCCCACCCACAAACAACATAGCCAATACATCGGCCTTAAAGATGTTGATTCCGTCAATTCCTGTAAAGGTTACATAAGCAGCAAAAAGTGCCAATGCTGTTAAAGCAGCAGAGGCGATTGCAAAACCTTTACCGGTTGCTGCTGTAGTGTTCCCTACAGAGTCTAAAATATCTGTTCGTGTTCTTACTTCTTTTGGTAAATCACTCATTTCAGCAATACCCCCCGCATTATCAGCAATAGGTCCAAAAGCGTCTATAGCAAGCTGCATTCCGGTAGTAGCCATCATTGCTGAAGCAGCAAGTGCTACTCCATAAAACCCTGCGAGTTCATAAGAACCATAAATAGCAGCGGCAAATAACAACACAGACCAGAAAGTAGATTTCATACCCACGGCAAGACCTGCAATGATATTTGTTGCAGCACCTGTCGAACTGTTTTCAACAATATCTAAAACCGGTTTTTTTCCTAAACTGGTGTAATATGCCGTTACAAATGAAATCAATGCACCTACCGCAAGACCAATACAAGCGGCATAGAAAACATTCATTGATGGGATCATCTTCGCAGAATCTTCTCCAAAAAATCGCATTTGCATCGTCTCTGGCAACATCCAGTCAATTAAGAAGAAACTGGCAATCAATGTAAGTATAATTGCAGACCAGTTTCCTATATCCAACGCCTTTTGAACTTGAGGCTCTTTAGCTGAATTGTCTTTTATTCTTACCAGGAATGTTCCCAACACAGAAGCCAACACACCCACACCGGCAATCGCCAATGGAAGTAAAATAGGTCCCATATTGTTAAAAGCATCTGTATGCTGAATGGTTTCAGACATATCTCTAATCACATAATTTCCAAGAACCATAGCGGCAAGAACCGTTGCTACATAACTTCCAAAAAGGTCTGCTCCCATACCAGCAACGTCACCCACATTATCACCAACGTTATCTGCAATAGTAGCAGGATTTCTGGGGTCGTCTTCAGGAATTCCTGCTTCTACTTTACCAACAAGATCTGCACCCACATCGGCCGCTTTGGTGTAAATACCTCCACCTACACGTGCAAATAAAGCAATGGATTCTGCACCCAATGAAAAACCGGCAAGGGCCTCAAGTACCATCGTCATTTTTGTATAAAAATCATATTCAGCTAAGCCCATGAACTGGCCTAGGAAAAACAAGAAAAGTAAGCTCATTCCCAAAACAGCAAGACCTGCAACACCCAGACCCATAACGGTACCTCCTCCAAAAGAAACTTTTAACGCTTGTGGTAAACTGGTTTTGGCAGCTTCGGCAGTTCGGGTGTTTGCATCTGTAGCAATACGCATCCCGATGTTTCCGGCAAGAGCTGAGAAAAAAGCACCAATTATAAAAGCAGGAACAATCATCCAACTAGTCAATTCAACCAGGGTTGAAATATAAAACAACGCGATAGAAGCTATCACAACAAATATGGCAAGTAAGCGGTACTCTGCATGCAAAAAGGCAAGGGCGCCTTCTTTCACGCTTTTTGAGATAAACTGCATTCGGTCACTACCGGGTGACTGTTTTTTTACCCAGTTCATCTTGTAAAGCATAAATAATAGCCCAAGGACTGAAAGTGCTATCGGCAAATAAATAACATTGGATTCCATATAGTATAATTTGATTTTTTAGTTTAAGCAGCGCAAAAGTAAGAAATTACAATAGAACAAAAAAAAGCAACACTATAATAGTATTGCTTTTTCACTTCAATCAAAAAAGTCAAGTTGAGTTCTTTACCTTAAACTTAACTTAAAAACCTAATTTAAAAAATCACTAATTATAAATATTGTAAAATTCTTTTTTGTTGGCGTCCAAATTGCTAAACCTGTCTGTACATTTGTCAATAATATCGAGAGCCTCTTCAACATTACCCCAGCCTTCAACATCTACTTTTTTATGCTCTAAATCTTTATACACCTGAAAGAAGTGTTCAATTTCTTTAATTAAATGTGGATTGATATCTGAAATATCATTTATTTTATCGCCATTAGGGTCACTCAAAGGCACACAGATTATCTTTTCGTCAGGTCCCTTTTCATCTCCCATATGGAAAACACCTATGGGTTTCACTTCAATAATACAACCAGGAAAAGTGGGCTCGGTTACCAGTACCAAAACATCCAGTGGGTCTCCATCAAGTGCAAAAGTTTCAGGAATAAAGCCATAATCTGCAGGATACATCATCGAGGAGAACAACATACGGTCATACCTGATTTTTTTCAATTCAAAATCAAACTCATATTTGTTTCGGCTTCCTTTTGGAATCTCAACTAAAACGTCAAATTTTTTTAGTTTTGCTGCGCTCATAATCATGCTCTTTTAACGGGCTGCAAAAATACAACTAAAAAGAAGTATAAAACAAGGAATATTAATTTAGAATTTTAACCTGTTATTTGACTAAAACTGAAACCCAAATGAGCCGGTAACTCCAAAAGATCTGGCGCCTTCGTTTTCAAAATAATTCCCTCTGAAGTTAAAATCAATCCTGAATATTTTAAATATATTTCCCACTCCAAAACTGTACTCATAGTAGATATCTTCTGGAGCTTGATAAATGATATTTGAAGCGTTAATGGCGGTATTTTCTTCAGATATTTCACCATAAATTGCTCTAAAGCCAATGATTTCACGAAGATTTAAATTTCTCAAAAAACCAATTCTTGAAAAAAGCCTTCCACCCAGATTATGTTCCAAATGCAGAGAAGTATAAGTATCACTTACAAACTCATAATAATCAAGTAAGGTAAAAGTGTTATAAATGCTAAACAGTGTTTGATTTCCGGGCACGGGGCTCAATAAAGAAAGAGGAACTTCACCAAAAATCTTGCCTGCTTCAATGGTACTATATAACCTTCCAATCCCCCCAAGGTTCCAAGGTTGTGTATAGAGCAATTGGGCTTTTTGGTATTTAAAATCACTCTCAAAAATATCTTTTAACCCTTTTGAATAACCAAAATAAAATTGAGGGAACTTGCCTTCATTTATTACAGTGCGTTCCACTCCAAAACCAGAGGTACGTATTCCCGGAGTGTAACCAAAAACCATATCAATTTCAGTTTGACTTACTTTTGATTGTAACAAGCCATCTTCATCAAAATAATCGATACTAAAGGTGTCTGTTGCAGATTTTAAAGTTCTAAAAGAGAGCGTAGTTCTAAAAATTAAATTTTTAAAAGGTTCTAACTCTAAACCAAAAGTGCTAAGATTTATGTTGGTAAGCCTATCATTTGAACCCACGGTTATAAGGGAGGATGATGCTAGGTTCCGCCCCAGCACATCGTTTGAAGTGGTTAAACTGGCTCCGGTTTGCTCAACATCTCTTCGGTTTCCACCAAAAACAATCAATCGAGAATTTCTATCAAGCAACCACTTCCCGGAAATGCCATATTTGAATTTATCATCTTTAAAACCATACGCTAAAAAACCTTCCAGTCGCCACAAGTCATTCTGACTAAAATATGTGCGTCCCCCGGCTCTGATTCGCATACCTTCAGATTCATTAAATCCAAAAATGGAAAAAACAGGTCCCAGGTCAAAATTTGGTAATTCATAATAACCAGATGCAAGAACAGTTCCCAGGCTGTACAATCTTTGAAAACGCCTTACGGTCTGCAAAGTATCGAGCATTTCATAAATTTGTCGCTCGTCTTTATTGAGACTTTCCATTCTATTTTCCTCCCAGAAATCATCAGGCCTGTTATAAATTTCCCATTGATAGGGGTCAACTTGTTTTCTGTAAAAGTTGCGCTCTTTTTCCTGATCAAAAACATGGTTTTCATAAAGTGTGGTGCGTTTTCCATAAACACCTCTTGCTTCTTCTTTTTTAGAAAAGCTAAAATCTGACATAAAATGGTCGCGTTTCAATAAAAAAATAGAATCATTCAACACATCAAATTCCTGCTCAATATAGACCTCTTTTACCCAGTTTATATTGGCACTTTTGTTGAGATGCATATTGATTTCCTTGATAGCCCAGGTGGTATCATTCACCCAAAAATCTCCTCTAAAGGTGAGCTCACCCTTTCGCCTTGGGTAAAAAACAATATTATAACACCATTTGTTATCGCGATAAGCACTGTCGAGAAGTGAATAGTTATAGACATCAATTCCCGTTTTTGAAAGCGGGCTTGTAAAAGCTTTATCAAAAAATTTGAGATAATTGTCATAAATGTCATAGTCTGCATACAACTCTTTCACAAATTCAATCATCGCCTGGTTGTTACTAAAACCCGAATTTTTATTTCCCTCGAGAATCTCTTTTTCCAAATTCATTAGATTGTCACCATACACCTTATAGATTGCTTCGTTAATAAAAATGGGCAAATAGGTTTTTCCTGTGATTCTGGAAGTGTCTGAATAATCAAAAACAAACTCCATTCCTTTGAACAGCCTGCTATTAATAAGCGCACTATCAATAGTATTTAAATCAAATTCCAGTTTTTCATACTTGTCATAACTGTATTGTTTAAATTTTTTAACACCGTTTTCTCTTCTGTTTTCCCAAATTTTTCTGAGTATCTCAATCGCCGGATTGTTTTTTTTAGAAAGTTTTCCACTTAGTAGGACAATTTCATCGAGCTGTGATGATTCCTCTTCGAGCTCTATCCTCATTTCATAGGTTGTTCTTTTATCGAGGGTGATTTCTTTGGTTTGGTATCCAATAAAAGAGACAATTAGTATATCATAGTTTTCATCTGATTCAAGGTAGAATCTACCATTTTCATCGGTAATGGTTCCTTTATTTGAATTTTTGAAAAGTACATTGGCAAAAGGAACTGGCACAGTAAAATTATCAAATACCCTTCCTCCAACTTTAGTTTGAGAAAAAGAATTAAAGACAACAAGAAAGAAAATTATGTAGGTTAACTTTAATTTCATTTAGCTTAAATAGTTTAGCTCTTTACATGGCATTTGACTTTAAGTCAATATTGCTGAGGCTTTCAAAATAAAAACTTCGCCAACAAAAGTGACGAAGTTAAGTGAAATATTGTAAGATTTGTTATTTATATAACACCTTTTTAACAGCTTTAACAACGTCATCACTGTTGGGCAACCATTCTTTTAAAAGATTGGGTGAATATGGAGCGGGTGTGTCTGCAGTATTTATTTTTATGATAGGTGCATCGAGGTAATCAAAAGCTTGTTCTTGAACTTGGTAAGTAATTTCTGTTGCAATATTTCCAAAAGGCCAGGCCTCTTCAAGAATTACCAATCGGTTTGTTTTCTTCACAGATTCAATAATCGTTTTGTGATCCATTGGGCGAATGGTGCGCAAATCTATGATTTCACAACTTATGTTTTCTTTTTCAAGTTCTTCGGCGGCCTTATAGGCTTCTTTTATTATTTTTCCGAATGAAACAATAGTTACATCTTTACCTACACGTTTGATATCAGCAACACCAATGGGTATTACATATTCTCCTTCAGGCACCTCCCCTTTGTCTCCATACATTTGCTCACTTTCCATAAAAATTACCGGATCGTTATCTCTAATGGCCGCTTTTAAAAGCCCTTTAGCGTCCTTAGGATTTGAAGGAACAATCACTTTCAATCCGGGGCAGTTTGCATACCAGCTCTCAAAAGCTTGTGAATGTGTCGCTGCCAGTTGACCTGCAGAAGCCGTTGGCCCTCTGAAAACAATTGGGATATCAAATTGGCCTCCACTCATTTGACGCATTTTTGCAGCATTGTTGATAATTTGATCAATGCCCACCAGTGAAAAGTTAAACGTCATAAACTCTACTATGGGTCGGTTACCGTTCATCGCAGAACCAATCGCAATACCTGAAAAACCAAGCTCAGAAATGGGGGTGTCGATGACACGCTTAGCGCCAAACTCATCCAGCATTCCCTTTGAAGCCTTATAGGCTCCGTTGTATTCTGCCACTTCCTCACCCATCAAATAAATAGATTCATCACGACGCATTTCTTCACTCATCGCTTCACAAATGGCTTCTCTAAATTGTAATGTCTTCATAAATTCTGGAACTTTAAAACCTTGGTTATTCTAAAAATTAATTTTCAGGTAGGCAAAAATACTATTATTTCCACTTTATGTGAGATAAAAATGCAACTTTTAACTGAATTTTATTATGCGTGCATAGTATAAAATTAAAAATATATAAGTACCTTCGTGGCATCAAAACTGACGTCTGTCAGTAAATAGTTAGAAATCCAATTTAAATAGTGTTAAAATGAAAATATTAGTCTGTATCAGTCACGTTCCTGACACAACTTCAAAAATCAATTTCACAAATAATGATACTCAATTTGATACAAACGGCGTTCAATTTGTGATTAATCCTAATGACGAGTTTGGTTTGACCCGGGCTATGTGGTTTAAAGAAAAACAAGGAGCTATAGTTCACGTTGTGAACGTAGGCGGGCCCGAAACGGAACCCACTCTTAGAAAAGCGCTTGCAATTGGTGCCGATGAGGCTATTAGAGTAAACTCAAATCCCACAGACGGTTTTTTTGTTGCTAAACAACTGGCTGCCGTAATGCAGGAAGGCAATTATGATCTGGTCATCGCAGGAAGAGAATCCATAGACTATAACGGTGGCATGGTTCCCGGTATGCTTGCATCTATCACAGGTGCAAACTTTGTGAATACCTGCATCAGCCTTGAAGTTGATGGGAACAATGCAAAAGCAATCAGGGAAATTGACGGAGGAAAAGAAACACTAAGCACCACCCTTCCACTTGTAATTGGTGGACAAAAAGGACTCGTGGAGGAAAGCGATTTGCGCATCCCCAATATGAGAGGAATCATGCAGGCCCGTCAAAAACCATTGAATGTGGTTGAAGCATCAGATGCTGAAAATACCACTAAGGTGACAGGGTATGAAAAACCGGCACCCAAAGGCGCTGTTAAAATGGTAGATCATGAAAACGTGGAAGAACTGGTAAACTTACTCCACAATGAGGCCAAGGTTATTTAAAAATTAGACACCATTTACCAAAATCAATTAACGATTAACTAAAAACTATAAATAAATGTCAGTTTTAGTCTATACAGAATCAGAACAAGGAAAGTTCAAAAAAATAGCATTGGAAGCTACTTCTTATGCAAAAGGTGTTGCAGATATGCTGGGTACCACAGTAACTGCAGTTTCCATAAATGGTGGTGATACCTCAGAATTGGGAACGTATGGCGCTTCAAAGGTACTTCAGGTTTCAGACAGCAAACTGGAGCAATTCAACGCTAAGGCCTATGCAGATGCCATAGCTCAGGCAGCTCAAAGTGAAGATGCAAAAGTCGTGATCATAAGCTCAAGTGCAAATGCTAAGTTTTTAGCACCCTTGCTTGCGATTCAGTTAAATGCTTCTTATGCACCCAATGTAGTTGGATTGCCCGAAGGCACCTCTCCTTTTGTTGTAAAATCAAATGTGTTTACAAACAAAGCTTTCGCGAAAGCAGAATTAAAATCAGACATCAAACTTATTGGGCTTTCCAAAAACGCTTACGGCTTAAAAGAAAATCCAACGTCGGCTGCTACTGAAAGTTTTTCACCCTCTTTAAACGACACCGATTTCTCTGTAAAAGTAGAGTCTGTCGACAAAGTGACAGGTAAAGCCACTATCGCAGATGCAGAAGTAGTTGTCTCAGGAGGTCGCGGACTCAAAGGCCCTGAAAACTGGGGATTGATTGAAGACCTCGCCAAAGTGCTGGGTGCAGCAACTGCCTGCTCAAAGCCGGTGAGTGATATGGGTTGGAGACCCCACAGCGAGCACGTGGGACAAACCGGAAAGCCAGTAGCTACAAATTTGTATATCGCTATTGGAATTTCTGGAGCTATTCAACACCTTGCCGGAATCAATTCTTCAAAAGTAAAAGTAGTCATCAATAACGACCCTGAAGCGCCTTTCTTTAAAGCAGCTGATTATGGGATAGTTGGAGATGCTTTTGAAGTAGTGCCAAAACTCATTGAAAAATTAAAGGAATTTAAAGCCAATAACGCATAATTTTTTATAAATTGTGCCTTTATTTAAGGGCTGTTTAAGTAAGGCAATGCCCTGTTTAAACAGCCTTTTGGTTTGAATCAATTATGAGCTTAGTTAGACTTAATATAAAGGGAATTTCATATAGCCAAACTCAAAACGGAGCTTATGCACTGATTTTAAGCGAAGTGGATGGTGAAAGAAAACTTCCCATCGTCATTGGAGCCTTTGAAGCACAATCCATTGCAATTGCTTTGGAAAAAGAAATAAAACCTCCAAGACCACTCACCCACGACTTGTTTAAAAATTTTGCAGACCGCTTTGAAATTCAGGTCAAGCAAGTGATCATTCATAAATTGGTAGATGGTGTTTTCTTTTCTAGTATCATTTGCGAAAGAGATAAAATTGAAGAAATCATTGATGCCAGAACCAGTGATGCTATAGCACTTGCCCTGCGGTTTAATGCGCCTATTTTTACATATAAAAACATACTAGAGAAAGCAGGAATCTATCTCAAAGCAAGCCCCAAGAAAAAGGAATCTCCCGAAGATGAGCAAGCAATCCTTGAACAATTGATGACAGATGATACAGAGTCTAAAAAGAAAACTTCCAAAAGTTACAAAACCTATTCGCTTAAGGAATTAAACAATATGCTAGACAAAGCAGTGGACAATGAAGATTATGAAAAAGCAGCACTCATTAGAGATGAAATTTCCAAACGGGAAAAATAACCACCAAAAAACATGATCAGACTTTTACTACTAGGTGCATTTTTGTTTTTTTCTCAGCTGCACATCGCACAAACCATTGAAAAATCCTGGTCATTTTCATCCATCACCAATCAGGAAAATCAAACGCTTTTTGAAATAAATCCGGAAAGGGATTCCTTTGTTTTTGACAATGGAAAGTTTCAGTATTTCCTCACGGCAAAAGACAGTCTTCAAGCCTCAGGAGATTATATGATTCAAAACAACCTGCTGGTTTTGTTCTATTCTCAACCCAATGATACCCTAAGAAGATACCATATTTCAGAACTAACAGACACAACCCTTACCTTTAACGAAAACGATGTTGTCTATAGTTTTTCAGAAAGAGAAGCTACACTTGTTGAGGTCATCCAAAAAGAAATGATTCCCAGTGCAGGTTTCTCTGCAGACACACTTTGGAGAGGCGTTATGGGAATGCTGGCCTTATTACTTCTGGCTTTTCTTTTTAGTAGCAATAAAAAAGCCATTAGATGGAAAACAGTTGGTATTGGACTTTCAGCTCAACTACTTCTTGCCATTGGTGTTTTAAAAGTGCCTTTTATCCAAAGTGCTTTTGAATTTGTCGGAAAAATATTTGTCAAAATACTGGATTTCACACAGGCTGGAAGCGAGTTTCTCCTTGGCGGAATGATGAATGTGGAAAGCTTTGGGTTTATCTTTTTATTTCAGGTCTTGCCAACAATCGTTTTCTTTTCGGCTTTGACCTCGGTATTGTTTTACTTAGGATTTATACAAGTAGTTGTTAAAGGAATGGCTTGGGTGTTGACTCGTTTGATGGGTATCTCTGGGGCCGAAAGTCTCTCGGTTGCCGGAAATATTTTCTTAGGACAAACCGAAGCCCCTCTTATGATCAAGGCGTATCTTGAAAAAATGAGTAAATCTGAAATGCTGCTCGTGATGGTGGGCGGCATGGCAACAGTGGCAGGAGGAGTTCTTGCCGCATATATCGGTTTCCTGGGAGGTGAGGACGAGCTGATGAAAATATTTTATGCAAAACACTTATTAACCGCCTCGGTAATGGCAGCTCCCGGTGCCATTGTCATTGCTAAAATGCTCTATCCCGAAACACAAAAAATCACCAATGAAGTTGCGGTTTCTGAAGATAAAATCGGTTCAAATATCCTCGACGCCATCGCCAACGGAACCACAGAAGGGCTAAAACTGGCAGCCAATGTAGGCGCCATGCTTTTGGTCTTTATCGCCTTTATTGCGATGATTAATTACGGGTTTGGAAAACTGGGCGACATTACTGCACTCAACAGCTGGGTAGCCTCCAGCACGCCTTATGACAGGTTTTCTCTGGAATTTATGCTGGGTTATCTTTTTGCACCCTTGATGTGGCTCATTGGAGTCGCCCAGGAAGATATGGCATTGATGGGTCAACTGCTTGGAATCAAATTGGTAGCCAGCGAATTTGTGGGTTATATCCAGCTGGCAGATTTAAAGAACACCGCCAACCTTATCAGTTTTAACTATGAAAAATCGGTGATTATGGCTACGTATATGTTGTGTGGGTTTGCCAACTTTGCTTCTATCGGAATTCAGATTGGTGGCATCGGTTCACTCGCACCCGGGCAACGCAAAACCTTGTCTGAATTTGGAATCAAAGCTCTCATTGGTGGTACACTGGCATCATTGCTTTCTGCGACTATTGCGGGAATGATTATTGGGTAAACAATGCCCGCGCAGGCGGGCATCTTAAAGTTGAAAATTTCAATTTTAGTTAATAACTTTTAATAGAAATCCAAAAGAATGCAAACGCATTTAAAAGCTTTTTATTTAATTTCGAAATTTTAAATAAGTTTTTAATAAAATTAACGAGATTCCCGCCTGCGCGGGAATATGCTTATGAAACAATACCATGACCTAGTAAAACACGTACTTGAAAACGGCACCTTCAAAGGCGACCGCACCGGCACCGGCACAAAAAGTGTGTTTGGTTACCAAATGCGTTTTGACCTCAGCGAAGGCTTCCCGATGGTCACCACCAAAAAACTACACTTAAAATCCATCATTTATGAACTTTTGTGGTTTTTAAAAGGTGATACAAACATTGGTTATCTCCAAGAAAACGGAGTGAAAATCTGGAATGAATGGGCAGATGAAAATGGCAATTTAGGACCGGTTTATGGACACCAATGGCGTAACTGGAACAGTGAACAAATCGATCAGATTTCAGAATTAATAACCACGTTGAAAACCAACCCAAACAGTCGCAGGATGCTCATCTCTGCCTGGAACCCAAGCGTGCTTCCCGATACTTCAGTTCCATTCAGTGAAAACGTGGCCAATGGCAAAGCAGCACTTCCACCCTGCCACGCATTTTTTCAATTTTATGTTTCCTCCCCCGACCCCTCCAAAGGAGGGGGGAAAGACCGTCTTTCTTGTCAACTCTACCAGCGTAGTGCTGATATTTTCCTGGGCGTACCCTTCAACATTGCCTCCTATGCTCTGTTAACTATGATGATTGCCCAGGTATGTGACCTTGAAGCGGGTGATTTTGTACATACTTTTGGGGATGCACACATTTATTCAAACCACTTTGAACAATTGGAGTTACAGCTTTCAAGAGACATCAAACCACTTCCCAAAATGATTATTAACCCCGAAGTAAAAAATATCTTTGATTTTACGTTTGAAGACTTTACCTTAGTGGATTACAATCCGCATCCGCACATTAAAGGTGCTGTGGCGGTCTAAATACTAATTTTTAAAAACAAAATCATGAAAAAAATAACTGCCCTACTTATCATTTTAGTGTCTATACCCACAATGGCTCAGGAAGCTTGGGGTGATGTTGATAAAAACAAAGTTACTATGCGTGAAATTGCTCCGGTTTGGCCCGGTTGTGAAAGCAATGACACCTCAAAAACAGATGCCTGTTTTGACCAAAAATTAAACGAACACGTTAGAAAAAACTTTAAATATCCTGCCGATGCCTGGAAAAACAAAATTCAAGAAAGGGTTGTGGTTCATTTTGTGGTAAATACCAGTGGCGAAGTGGAAATTACTAAGGTAGAAGGTGAAAACAAAGAGCTCGTTGAAGAAGCCAAAAGAAACATTCTCGCGATTCCAAAAATGAAGCCGGGCATGCTCGCGGGCAAACCCAGAGCCATCTCCTATGCTGTGCCCTTTAATTTTAAGACCGGAAAGTAGATGAGATTAACAATTTTATGTTTCGTTTTACTTTTTGGTTTTTCACATTTAAATGCTCAAAAGCTTAACCTTAATGTTTGTAATGAAAGTAGCGAAGTCGATCTCAGGGACAAGTGCCTGAAATATTCCTTAGACAATTTATTTGTAAAAAAACTCATTGAGTTAAAAAAGGAAATGAAAGATGGTTTGGATTCTCAGATTGAAGTTTCTTTTGATGTAGAAGTATCCAGAGTGGGCCTTATTTCACTTCGAAATTTTGAAAGCAACAATCAAGAAGTGTATGAAGCTTTTAATCAAATTTTGTATAGCATTACACCTTTAAGTTCTTATAAACATAAAAACAAACTGGTGAGCTCAACATTGTCCTTTGATTATTCTGTGAGAGTATTAGAAAACTCAAATTTTGAAATACTACAAAATAATACTAGAATTTATAGCAACTTAAGACCCTTTGATAAAAAAGAAAAAATTGATTTTCCTGAATTTATAAATGAAGCAGTAAATTCAACCTCAAAAGAAAAAGAAGTTGATGCACCCTTTGCTGTAGTTGAAAATGTGCCTGTATTTCCGGGATGTGAAATACTACAAACCAACAGCGAACTCAAAGATTGTATGTCTAATAACATATCGTCATTTGTAATCTCAAATTTTGACTTAGAGCTAGCTAACAAACTGGAATTACCCGATGGAAGGGTTAGGATAAATATGCAATTCAAGATAAACACTGACGGTTATGTAGTAGAGATTATGGCTCGTGCACCACACCCCAAACTGGAACAGGAGGCCATTAGAGTAATTAATGCCTTGCCTAAATTTGAACCCGGCAAACAAAGAGGGGAAAGAGTTAACGTTATGTATTCATTACCCATTGTTTTTCAGGTTGAAAGCAACAAAAAAACAAAAAAACAATAGAACCTTTATTATTCACTTAAACTCTTAAGTCATGTCTTCAAAAAAAACGAGATTTTAAAAACTGAAAACCGCTAGCAATTCCTTTAATTTCAGGACAGACTCCTTCAGAAAAAAGACTCAACGGGCATTTTATCATTATATTATTTCAAACTTAAGATCATAAGCTTCCTGCCGGACTTCCCGCACCCGGCTTTCCGTTTCCAGTCTTGTATTAATTGTTTTTTTATCTTCCAAGATAGTTTTGCAACAGTGCCACAAGGCTGCCCACCTCTTTTTCGGTATTATAAAAATGAAACCCAAAACGAATACCACCACCCCTTTGGGAGCAAAGAACGTTATTTGCCCGTAAGTATTGGTACATCTTTTCGTCACCTTTTATGTTGAAAATATTGGAATGCTTTTGCCGTTGCACGACAGCATCTTCCAGTAGATTGAGTTTTGTGAATCCCGCTTTTGCCTTTTCTGACAAGAAAGCAATATGTTCGGCGATGGCCTCCCACCCTATTTGATTTAAAAACCGCAAAGAAAAACCCAAACTCCCATAATTAAATGTATCTTGATGACCGGGTTCAAAATGCTTTATAAAAAGGGTTTCTTCAACAGCAGACGCCATGGTTTCAGCAGAATTATACCCAATGGTTTTAGGGGATATTTTATCTTTCACATCGTCTTTCACCATTAAGAATCCGTTACCAAATCCGCCCAGCAGCCATTTGTAACCGCTCGCTCCCAATATGTCCAAAGCACTTTCCTCAAAATTAAAAACCCCGGTTCCCAAATATTGGGTGCCATCTGCTATGAACAAGGTTTGGGGATATCTTTCTTTTAACTCTTTTAAGAAATCAAGGTCTATTTTAATTCCATTGATATACTGCACCAAGCTAAAGGCAAAAAAATCGGGTGGATTTTTTTCAAAAGCCAAAGCAATATTTTGCTCCAGATGGGCATCTGCCCGGGTATAGAAAATTTCAAAACCCCTCGATTGGATTGCCCAGGAAATAGATGGATATTCATTCTCCAGCAGAAGTACCTTTTTAGGTTTATCAATCCCTTCCAAAATGGAATTAAAACCGTAGGAAAAATTGGGGATTAAAGCAATGTTCTCTTTTTTTCCACCAAAAGAGGTAGCCACTTGTTTTCTTACCGTATCCAAAAAATTTTTGTGCGTGTTCCTAAAAGCACTCCCTCCCATGAGGTAATCAAGATCATGAACATTACGCCATTCCCTTAAGGGTTCATATAACAATCCGGTAGAAGGAGTATCAAAATAAAGATGGTGCTTTGCTACAGGAAATTCTTTTTGTAAATCTCTCATAAGTGTTTTATGGATAACGTTAAAAATAGTAACTTTGATAACTAAGTTTAAATAGCAAACCATGTTTTCCAAAGGCAAAGATACTACATCTAATGAAGACCGCGAGCAATTTCTGTATGCTCAAGACCGCATCCGTCAGAAAAAAAGACTCAATCAGCACTTTGTTGTTTTCCTGATTGGTTCTGCTTTTATCATTGTGCTCGACCAGGTAATGGGAGTTGGTAAAAACCTGCCTATTGAAAACTGGTATGTTTGGGCAATACTTATCTGGACCTTCTTTTTTTTGGTTCACGCTTTTAATGTCTTTTTCACTAACCGATTTATGGGAAAAAAATGGGAAAATGAACAACTGGACAAGCTAAAAGCCAAACAACAAAAACGCATAGCAGAACTCCAAAAAAAAGTTGACAAAGAAATGCCTTTGCCAAAGGAGCCTGTTCCCCTTCAAGCCACAAAGAAAAATAAAGACCAAACAATCACCCTCATAGCCGCAGCTTCAGAAAATGATGCTTTGGGAAAAGACAATGCCCTAGTGTGGCATTTACCCGATGATTTTAAACGTTTCAAAAAACTTACTACCGGTCACCACATAATTATGGGCCGCAAAACATTTGAAACCTTCCCGGAACCCTTGCCAAACAGAATTCACGTAGTCATCACAAGAGACAAAACCTATAAAAAATTTGGTGCCATCGTGGTTCATTCTATTAAAGAAGCCCTTGAGATAGCAAAAGAAGACGACCAACCTTTCATCATAGGCGGTGGTGAAATATATAAACAAGGTCTTGAATATGCAGATAAAATTGAACTCACACGCGTCCACTCTGAGTTCTCTGCAGACACCTTTTTCCCAAATATTGATGAAAACAAATGGGAACTTATCAAAGAAGAACACCACCCCAAAGATGACAAACACGATTTTGCGTTTACCTATTTGACCTATATTAGAAAAAACTAACCCCCCCATTAATTCAGCTTAGTGAACTCCTAAAGGCAAATTATAGAACTCACAAAACTCCCGACTCAAAAAACAATTCAACATTTTAGGAAGTAGTTACTACTATCAGGTAAGCTCCATCATAAAGAAGTATTCCTAAATTATTTTTAATTTTATGTTATCTTTATAAATCAGTTCTGAACACTGAAACTAGTTTACCATTAACCATTAACAATAAACCATGAACGCATACATCTTCCCCGGCCAAGGCGCCCAATTCACTGGAATGGGCAAAGACCTGCACGACAACTCAGAAATCGCAAAAAAACGTTTTCAGCAAGCCAACGAAATCCTGGGCTTTGACATCACCAAAATCATGTTTGAAGGCACGGCTGACGAACTTAAAGAAACCAAAGTCACACAACCGGCCATCTTTTTACACTCAGTCATATTAGCAGAAGTATTGGGCGACAGCTTCAAACCTGATATGGTTGCCGGACACTCCCTAGGTGAATTCTCAGCTCTGGTAGCAAACAAATGCCTGAAGTTTGAAGATGCACTGCTGTTGGTTTCCAAACGCGCTCAAGCCATGCAAAAAGCCTGTGAGATGCAACCCTCAACCATGGCAGCCGTACTCGGACTGGATGACCATATCGTGGAATCCGTTTGCGCTGATGTGGATGGTGTGGTAGTCGCGGCCAACTACAACTGCCCCGGCCAACTGGTGATTTCAGGCGAAGTAAAAGCTGTGGAAGAAGCCTGCGAACGATTGAAAGAACGCGGTGCCAGAAGGGCATTGATTCTGCCTGTGGGTGGTGCCTTTCACTCCCCTTTGATGGAACCCGCCCGTGAAGAACTCGCCAAAGCCATTGAAAACACACCCTTAGCCACTCCCATGTGCCCGGTCTATCAAAACGTGACCACCTTTGCCGTAACCGAGCCCGAGAAAATTAAGGAAAACCTCATCTTCCAGCTAACAGCCCCGGTAAAATGGACCCAAAGCGTCCAAAATATGGTCAGCGATGGTGCCACCAAATTCATCGAGGTCGGCCCCGGGAATGTATTGCAAGGCCTCGTCAATAAAATCCACAAGGACGCTGTGACAGAGGCGGCTAAATTTGAATAAAAATAACAAACCCTCTCTTGGTTCGAAACTATGAGAGGGTTGCATAATTCTGCGAAAATCCGCGCAATCCGCGGGAAAAATAAATCTAAAATCTAATGTTCTAAATGAAAGTCATCGGTCACCCGTCATCTGACCAGTGTCACCGAATACTGTCCACTCAAGCTATATCACAAAGTCTCACAAAATAAGCGCAAAGGACCACAAAGAATGTCTTAAATACTTCAACTATTCGGTATCGATCGAGTCTTAATACTTTGTACTTAATACCATTCTAGTCACTTATTATCTG
>DAINOA010000031.1:0-20749 GCA_036735625.1 Planktosalinus sp.
CATAAACCGGAAGGGGCTTTTTCTCAATAATATTATTAATGAAAAGTGGTATTAACTTTTCAGGAAATTGGTTGGGACCATAATTATTAGAACAATTTGAAATGATATAAGGAATTCCATAAGTCTCTCCATAAGCTCTCACAAAGTGATCTGAACTCGCTTTGGATGCTGAGTAAGGCGAATTGGGGTCATAAGCTGTTTCTTCAGTAAAAAGACCCGTTTTGCCCAGAGTGCCATAAACCTCATCTGTGCTAATGTGGTAAAAAATACCCCCCCTAGCCCCCCCCGATGGAGGGGGAACTGTGAGAAATTGATTTTTAAAAGCGTTTAGAAGGTTTACGGTTCCAAAAATATTGGTTCTTAAAAAAGAAAGCGGGTCTGTTATTGAACGATCCACATGCGACTCTGCGGCAAGATGAATCACACTGTCAAACCGATATTTTTGAAAAAGGTTTTGAATACCCACTGCATCGTTAATATCTGCTTTTAAAAAAGTGTAATTTGGCGCATTTTCAACGTCATTTAAATTTTCAAGATTACCGGCATAAGTGAGTGCGTCAAGATTGTAAATATGATAATCAGGGTATTTGTTAACAAACAATCGCACTACGTGAGACCCAATAAATCCTGCTCCTCCTGTAATTAAAATTTTTTTCATTAATTAATTCATTTAAGTTGAAACTTTTAGTGTTTAAATAGATTTAGAGCATATTGTATTCTATTCGACCTCTGTAACTGTCTTTTTCTTCCATCGTGGGAACTCCAACTAAAAATCCTGTTTTAATAGCACACTTTACAAAATACTCACCTCCGGGTTGAATATTGAGATAAATACTGCTTTCATTTTCAGTCATAGCTTTAAACTCTCTATAACCAAACTCTTTGGTTTTAAATTCAAATTTTTCACCATTTCTTAATCTTCCGATAATTGAATCTTGGTATCTTACTTTATAACCAACTAAAAATCCATAGGATAATGAAGGCCTATAAAAATAAACTTTTGCATAGTCTGCATCTTCAGGCAATTGAGATTTATATCTCAATGCTATTTTTTCCTTAATTACCTCCAAAGTTTCAAAATCAACATTTCTATATAATTTTGCTTTCATTCTATAGCAAACACTTGTTCCCATTCCTGGTTCTTTGCTTTCAATTATATGGATAAGATTTGCTCCACTTTCTCTTGCAATTTGCTTTGATTGTTCAATAACATCCTCATAACTACATTTTTGAGTAAAGGCAGTATCTTTAAACTCTATTTCTCCAACATATTGAGAATTCTCTGGGACTTTCATTTCATAAAATTCATAAACATCAACATGCTTTGATAATGGCGAATAACTTTTATTTTCAATTTTGGTTTTCACCAAAGAGGAACAAGAAACCAAGTTTAAACCTAGCAAAAGTATAACTGCTTTAATGATTGCAAAACTGTATTTGCGTAAATTCATTTTTTATAATTGATTTATTAAATAAAGTATTTCCATGTGATATTTAACCCCTGTTTAACACTAAAAGTGGGTTGATAATCAATGTGTTTATTAGCTTTTGAAATATCTGCCAGTGAATCTCTCACATCTCCTGTTCTTGATGGGCCGTAAAGTGCTTCTATATTTATTCCTGAAATCTCTTTTAAAGTTTTCCATAAATAGTTTAAACTGATGCGTTCACCAAAGGCGACATTATAAACCTGATTAACAGCATTTGTTGGCGCAAAGAAAGCTTTAATATTCGCCTGAACCGCATTTTCAACAAATGTAAAATCGCGTGTTTGTTCACCATCACCATTGATGGTGGGTGGTTTTTGATCTTTCAATGCTTGCATAAACAATGGGATTACTGCGGCATATGCGCCAGTGGGGCTTTGTTTGGGTCCAAAAACATTAAAATAACGTAATCCAATGGTTTCGGAAGTATAAGTTCTGTAGAAAACCTCGGCATAAAGCTCGTTCACATATTTAGTTACTGCATAAGGTGACAAGGGTCTGCCAATTTCATCTTCAATTTTTGGAAGTTTTTTGCTATCACCATAAGTGGAGCTTGAGGCTGCATAAACAAGACGTTTAACTGATGGGGATTCCTTTTGAGCGACCAGCATATTTAGAAATCCTGTTATATTGACTTCGTTTGATGTTATGGGGTCATTAATAGAACGCGGTACAGAGCCCAAAGCGGCTTGATGCGAGACATAATCAATACCTTCCATTGCTTTTTTACAGGTTTCCATATCTCTGATATCTCCTTCAATAAACTCGAAATTTGGTACATTTTCAAATGGCATAAGATTGGCTTTGAATCCGGTTGCAAAATTGTCTAAAACCCTCACTTTTCCAGCTCCAAATTTTAACAAATAATCGACTAAATTTGACCCAATAAAGCCCGCACCTCCGGTAATTAAAAAAGCACTTTTAGATAAATCTTGATTGTGATAGTTTGTACTGTACAACATTATAAAAAAATTAAACCCCTAAGAATCATGCCCAATTTAAATTTAAATGCTGTCTTTTCGGGGCTATAGGTGATAAAAACAGCTCAAATTATGTGTGACTTATTTAAAATATATTACAGATTTATAAATGTATTTTAAATCTTTTAAAAAAGACCAGTTTAAAATGTATTCTTTATTAATTGCAACCTTATCCGGCCAAATAACTTCATCATTGTATTCTTGAGGATTATTTTTAATTTTGAGAATTAGGTCTTCATTTTTATATTTTAGTGTTGCAGGACCTGTTATTCCCGGTCTTACTTTTAAAATCAAACGATCCTCACCTTTGAGTTGATCAGCATAACCCGGTAAATCGGGTCTGGGCCCTACCAAACTCATATCGCCTTTTAGAACATTTAATAGTTGGGGTAATTCATCGAGTTTTGATTTTCTCAACCAGGACCCCCATTTTGTTTGATGACTTTCAATCTCTTCAATCGTATGATGTTTTTGACCTTTTAAGGTTCTTATTTTAAACATTTTGAACTGTTTTCCATCTTTTCCAATTCGGTTTTGAATAAAAAGTCCCGGTAACCTAAAATTGATTCTTGATATTAAAAGCAATAAAATTAAGGGTAATAATAGGATTAACAATACCAAAAAAGAAATAGTAATATCAAACGTTCTTTTTAGAATTTGTTGTTTTAATGACAACATTTAGTAATGATTGTTTAATTTTATAGTTGAGAATGACAAGAAGTAACATTAATTCTACTTTTTCTTCTTGAAAAGCTTTCTTAAGAATGTTTCTTTTTTGTCATCATCGTGGTATCCATTATTGTAATTTCCATAGCCATAACCATAGCCATATCCATAGCCATATCCATAACCGTATCCATATTTTGCCTTAAGTTGGTAATAATTCATAACAAAACTGATGTGTTTTACTTCTCCGGTTTTGTACTTGTCATTTATTACTGAAAGCATTCCCTTTCTTGTGTAATTTTGACGAACCACATAAATTGTAGCATCTGCATATTTAACTAGTTCCAGTGCATCTGAAACTAAGGCAAGCGGAGGGGAATCAATAACAATATAGTCATAGACCTTAGAGAGTTCATCAATTAGTTCAGACATTCGCTCACCGATAATCAATTCTGAGGGGTTGGGAGGTATGGGTCCTGAAGTAGCAATATCAAGATTTTGAATTTTGGTTTTTTGGACAATATCCGCCAGACTAGCATCATTGATAAGGTAATTTACGATTCCTTTATCATTTGTTATATTAAAGTCATCAAATATTTTTGGTTTTCTAAGGTCAAGACCTAATAGTATGGTTCTTTTTTCGCTTAAAGCGAAAACCGAAGCTATATTAATTGAACAAAATGTTTTTCCTTCACCACTCACAGAGGAGGTAATCAAAACCGTTTTTGCTCCCTCAATCCCTCGTTTTTTATACATAAATTGAAGACTGGATCTTAAAGACCTAAAGGATTCTGCAATTGCAGATTTTGGTTTGTTAAGAACCACCAGATTATCATTTCGTTTACTTTTACCCACTACCCCAAGAACCGGTATGGGAGAAAGTCTGTTAATCTCTTGTGTGGTGTGGATTTTATTATCAAAAAACACAATTAAAAATACAAATACAAAAGGAATAAAAAAGCCAAAAATTGCAGCCATTACATAATTCAATTGATTGTTTGGCCCCACCTGTCCTCCACCAATATCTTTAGCAGAGTCAATCATAATTACATCACTTACGTTTGCTGCCTTTACCAAACCTGCTTCACTGCGTTTTGCTAAAAATAAATTGTATGCTTGGTTGCTCAGATCAAAACGGCGTTGAATTTGCAACAACTGTTGCTGTTCCTTTGGCAATCTCCTTATGTCTCTTTCAGCTTCTGCAATCTCTCTGTTTATATCGTTAATTTCATTATTCTTGAGCGATTTTGAAGATGTCATATTTTCAAATAGAACAGCTTTTACAGCATTTATCTGCCTGTCAATATCTGCAAATACAGGTGCACCTTCTCTAAATGAGTACTGTAATTTATTGCGCTCTTCAGCAAGTGATACAATTCTGCTTACACCAGAAACAATACTCGCCTCTGTGATTCCCACAACAGAAGGTGCAGGAACAGAACTGTAGTCTGTTCTACTCATTAAATAGTCTTCTAAAGTATTGTAATATTCAATTTGTTGTTCAATGGTACTTTTTTGAGCATCAAGAACTTTCAATTTATTACTTATTTCCTGACCTTCTGTGCTAAGATCATAAACAGAAGATGCACTTTTAAATGCATCCAGTTCACTTTGTACCTCAGAAAGTTCTCCTGTTTTGATAGCGAGTGTGCTGTCAATAAACTGTATTGTTTTTGTTGCAAAAAGATTTTTTCTTTCCAAAACATCCTCACTCAAAACCTGTACTGTTGTATTTAAAAAGTCAACTAGTTCTGCTTTGTTATTACCTGTTAGCGTTAAATTTAAAACAGAAGAACCTTGTGATTCTGGTTGAATGTTGATGCTACGATATCCAGACACCACACCATCAAAGTTTCTAAACTGAATATAAAATGGTTTACCCGGTTGCAATCCTCTTTCAGATCGTTTAATAGTGCCACTAAAAAATGGTAGTGATAGTTTTTGACCAAATTTAAAATCACGATCAAAATCTTCGGTGGGCATTTCAATTCTGCTTCGCTCCTTAGTGTGGTAGTTTTGAGTGGGGTAAAACCCCTGTTCAAAAGAAGCACTCAAGGTATAGGTCATAGAATCCTTAACCTGAATAGTAATTAATTTATTTAAAATTTGCTGCTGTGTTGTATCAACAATTACAATAAAAGGTGTTTGAGCATAGGCATTTTCCAGTTGGTATTTTCCATCTTTCAGGTACCGTATATAAGATTGAAGTCGCTCCACAACTTTTTCATTATGAGATCGTGTTTTTAAGGTCACCATCGCAGTATTCACTTTATCTGTGGTTCCACCCCAGTTAAAAGTAAGACTTGTATTTGTTGTAAAAAAAGGGTTTTGATCGTCTTTAACAGAGATCATATTTGACATTTGATAGACAGGCAGCTTCCTAACATTGATATAATATGCGATACTAAAAGCTATAATCAAAGATATAAGAAATAAAGGCCAGTATGAGATCAGCTTAATTAAAAACCCTTTGAAATCAAAATTAGTTTGTAGTTGATCTATTTCAAATTCCTCATCCATGTTCTTAAAGTCTGTTAAATAATAGAATCGTTGTAGTTAATAAACTCAAGATTGAGGCGATTGTTGTGATAGACTGTATTGCAGTTGTTCCAGAACCAAATGATTTTTGAGGTAAAGGATTGATGAGAATTAAATCATTGGGCTTCACATAATAATAAGGCGAGTTTACAGCTTCAATCGTGGTTAGGTCAATATGATGTACCCGTTGTCCATAAGGATATTGCCTCACGATTATAACATCTCTTCGGTCTCCTGTGAGCGTTATATCACCGGAATTTGCTATTGCTTCCATAAGGGTAAGTTCATCTCTATAAATAATTTTTGAGCCTGGACTACTAATTTCACCATTGATGGTATATCTAATCCCGGCAATTTTTACAGTTATAAAGATATTGGCTTCTTCTTTAAAGTAATTTTCAAGCAATTCCTTTTCTAATTTTTCTCTAATTTCATCAACGGTATAACCCAATACATTGAACTCTCCCAAAGTTGGCATTCTAATATTGCCATGAGCATCTACTAAAAATCCATCATAGTAAAGTCGCTCCTCTCCGGTTGCATTTGGGTTTTCATCGCCCACAGGGTTGAACATCCCCACCTCACTTTGATCTAAGGATTTAATTCTAATACTCAATAAATCATTCACTTGAACTCGATAAGGATCAGGCTTTTTAGTAATTGTAAATTCTGCATCAACATCTTTAGAATCTTGCTGTAGATAAGCGAGCCTTTTTGTGGGAATACAGGAAAAACAGCTAAACAACACAAACAAGCTGAAAAATAAAAGGGGTTTGTTCATTTCTTTATAGTCAAGTTGAAAACAAATATAGTCTAACGAGTTTAATTATGAAATTTTTAGGCTTTTAAATATTCGCTACTCTTTACCGCAGTGACAAAATCATTTTCTCAGAAAAATAGTACATACCAATCCGTCAGATTTCCAAAAATGATTCGTTGGAATCGCCTAATTTTACTTTCTTTTGCATAAAATTTAAAAAGTGGTGAATTATCTTTCGGTTGAAAACATTTCTAAGTCTTATGGTGAGTTGGTATTGTTTGAAAATCTCTCATTTGGAATCAATGAAGGTCAAAAAATAGGCTTTGTCGCTAAAAATGGAAGTGGGAAAACCTCCATTCTCAATATTTTGGCAGGATTGGACTCAGCCGATACCGGCACAGTAGTTTACAGAAAAAATATAGTGGTTACTTACTTGTCTCAAGACCCTGTTTTTAATGAAAACCTTACCATTGAAGAAACCGTTTTTGACTCTGAAAACGAAATATTAAAAGTGATTGCCCGATATGAAAAAGCACTCAAAAACCCCGATGACGCTGAAGCATATCAAAAGGCATTTGAAGAAATGGAAGCTCACCAAGCCTGGGATTTTGAAACACTTTACACCCAGGTTTTATCCAAACTAAAACTGGACGATCTCTCTATAAAAGTCAGCCAATTGAGTGGAGGACAAAAAAAACGACTTGCACTCGCCAACTCGCTCCTCAGCAAACCCGATTTATTGATTCTCGATGAGCCTACAAACCATCTTGACCTAGAGATGATTGAGTGGTTGGAAGCCTTTTTTGCCAAAGAAAACATCACCCTTTTTATGGTAACACACGACCGCTATTTTCTGGAGCGTGTTTGTAACGAAATTGTCGAACTCGATGAGGGTCAACTCTTCAGTTACAAAGGTAGTTACTCATATTACCTCGAAAAAAAAGAAGCCCGAGTTGAAGCTGAACTTTCTGAAACCGGAAAAGCAAAACAACTCTTTAAAAAAGAATTAGACTGGATGCGTCGCCAACCCAAAGCACGCACCACAAAAAGCAAATCGCGCATTCAGGATTTTCACGAGATTAAAGAACGCGCCGGGAAACGCAGAAACAATCACCAGATAGAACTCGAAATCAATATGGAACGTCTGGGCAGTAAAATTGTTGAATTCCACAATGTCTCCAAATCATTTGACAATTTAAAAATTCTAGACAAGTTTAATTTTAACTTTATAAAAGGGGAACGCATTGGCATTATTGGTAAAAACGGAACAGGAAAATCAACCTTTTTAAACATACTCACCGGAAAACTTCAACCCGATGGAGGTAAAGTGATTATTGGTGAAACAATTCAATTTGGTTACTATACCCAGGACGGAATAAAAATAAAAGAAGGTCAAAAAGTAATTGATGTTATTAGAGAATTTGGCGATTTCATTCCGTTAAAAAAAGGGAGGCAAATTTCTGCACAACAACTGCTGGAACGTTTTCTGTTTGACAGAAAAAAACAATATGATTTTGTAGAGAAATTGAGTGGCGGAGAACGAAAGAGACTCTATTTGTGCACTGTTTTAATTCAAAACCCCAATTTTCTTATTCTCGATGAGCCCACAAACGATTTGGATATAGTTACTTTAAACGTACTGGAATCTTTCTTGCTTGATTTTCCGGGCTGTTTGATTGTAGTTTCTCACGACCGCTATTTTATGGATAAAGTTGTGGACCATCTTTTTGTTTTTCGCGGTAACGCAGCGATTGAAGATTTTCCCGGTAACTACAGTGATTTTAGAACTTATGAAGACAGTTCTGAAAAAGAAAACAAAGAAGAAAAAGCAGACAGTTCAACACCCAAAAAGTCCTGGAAAAAGGATTCAGTTAAAACAAAGCTAACTTTTAACGAGCAAAAAGAATTTTCAAAGCTTGAAAGCGAAATAAAAAAACTAGAAACCGAAAAAGAAAAACTGGAAGCAGCTTTCACAAATCAAGACTGGAGTGTTGATCAAATAAGTGAGAAATCTATCGAACTTCAAAAGCTGATTCTATCTCTTGAGACTAAAACAGAGCGCTGGTTTGAATTGTCACTAAAGCAAGAGGAATAAAGAGATTTTTTAACTGACTTTTATCATATTTATGTTGTTTTTTAAAAGTTACTTTTGAGAACTGTTTTGATACAATCTTAGGATTTTATTAAAAATATTTTCTTATGAAAAAGTCTAATATTGACCTCTACCTCATTCTTCCCATTAAGCATTTTATAGAAAAGAAAACCTCTGTTGGCATCCTCTTAATCGTGGCAGCCACACTGGCAATGATTGTTGCAAATTCTCCTCTGGCTGAGGCTTATCACAATTTTTGGAAACAATACATTTATATTGGTTTTGAGGATTTTGTTATCAAGAAAAACCTGCTGCATTGGATTAACGACGGACTTATGTCTATGTTTTTTTTCTTGGTGGGAATGGAGTTAAAACGAGAGTTGATGCATGGTGAATTGGCCAGTTTTAGGGGTGCAATGCTTCCGGTTGTTGCTGCTGTGGGTGGCATGGTTTTTCCGGCATTGATTTTTTTCGCTTATACTCAGGGAACAGATGCTGCTGCAGGTTGGGGTATTCCTATGGCAACAGATATCGCATTTGCATTGGGAATCTTGTATTTATTGGGTGACAAAGTGCCCCTTTCGCTGAAAGTGTTTTTGACGGCCATTGCAATTGTTGATGATTTGGGTGCCGTTTTGGTTATTGCCTTTTTTTACACTTCAGAAATATCTATGAATAATTTGGCTATGGGAGCCTTCTTTTTATTTGTCTTGTTCATGGCAAATCGTGTGGGAATAAGAAATACCATTTTTTATGCAGTAATGGGCATTGGCGGTTTGTGGCTGGCTATTTTACTTTCGGGGGTTCATGCTACTATTGCAGCTGTTTTGGCAGCTTTTACAATTCCAACCAGTAAAAAAATAAACACTTCATTATTTCTTCGTAAAGCACGGCTGTTAAGTTCAAAAATAAAACGCTATCGATTGAAATCAAAATCTAAAGAGGCACATACCGATGAAATGATTACTGAAACCATTGAAAAATTCTCACAATTAACGGAAGATGCAACTCCACCACTTCAGAGATTGGAACACGCTTTACATCCTTTTGTAAGCTTCATTGTGTTACCATTGTTTGCTTTTGCAAATGCCGGAGTTACAATTGATGCTGAGTCCTTTTCATTTTTTCAAAGCCCGGTAACTTTGGGTGTTATTTTGGGACTCATAGTTGGAAAAATTGCAGGTATTTTTCTCTTTACCAAACTTATGGTTCTTCTCAATGTGTGTATGTTACCCAAAGGGATTGGATGGAAACATGTTTTTGGAGTTGGTTTTCTTGCTGCGATTGGCTTTACAATGTCTCTGTTTATTACAGACCTCGCCTATGAAAGTGAAATCTATGAAACACAAGCAAAAATGGGTATCCTCTCTGCCTCAATCATTGCCGGACTATTGGGATATTTTTATTTGAAAATTATTGGGAATCCAAACCAAGACATTGAAAAAAACTCCAAAGATATTAGTGAGTAGGATTTATTCAAAAAATTCATCTTTGAAACCAATTAGATAAAGTTTTTCTTTTGCGCGAGTTACAGCAGTATAAAGCCACCTTAAGTACTCTTTATCAATGCCATTTGGTAAATAAGGCTGCTCAACAAAAACGGTATTCCATTGCCCTCCTTGCGATTTATGACAGGTTATGGCATACGAAAATTTAACTTGTAAAGCATTGAAGTATTTGTTGGCTTTGACACTTAGAAACTTTTTATATTTTGATTTTACATCTTCATAATCTTTCATTACTTCTTGATACAGTTTATTAGAGTCTTCATAAGATAAAGAAGGAGATTCAGACTTGATAGTGTCCAATAGAAGTACGGTCTCAAAAGGTTTCATTTTAGGGTAATCGACCATTCTAACAGTCACCTCAGCAAATCGAAAACCATACAGATCTTTAAAATTATTGATTTCGAGAATTTCGATAATATCACCATTGGCAATAAATCCGGCATCACTGGCGGGTTTTACCCAAAAATAATTGTTTTTAACCACCATCAAATAATCACCGGTTGCCAATTCACTTTCCTGAAAAAGAATGCGTGAGCGAATGTTTTCATTAAACATATTGGCTCTTTTATTGGAGCGCAAAATAATTACTGTGTCTTCTTTTCCCAAAACGTTATATGCATCATTAATTGCATCCTGAAGTTCATAACCATCTTCGGGTTTAATAATATCTTTAAAATTTTGCAGGTTGAATTTAAAATCTTCATAAAATCCATTTTCGAGCGTTTGACGCAGTAAGGTGGCGTTGTGAAGAATACCACTTTCCTCCTTTTGTCTCACCACTTCATTGAGTTCTATGGCTATCACTTCTTTGTTGTAATAATTTGATAGCATCTGCTCATCCAGAGCGGGACTCAATTCCATTTTTACAGGTGGTAATTGTGCTGTGTCGCCAATAAGAATGAGTTTACACCCATAGCCACTATACACATATTGCATCAAATCATCAAGCAAAGAGCCGTTTTCAAAAAGTTTTGATTCTGAAGCAGTATCACCTATCATTGAAGCTTCATCTACTATAAAAAAAGTATCGCGGTGTTTGTTTGGCTGAAGCGTGAACGTAACCCCTCCACCCTTTTGAGCCTTTGGAAAATATATTTTTTTATGAATGGTAAAAGCTTCCTTACCGGAATAATTACTAATAACTTTTGCAGCTCTGCCTGTGGGTGCCATCAAAACGGCCTTTTTTTTCAGTTCCCATAGGTGATTGACTACGGTACTTATGATGGTTGTTTTTCCTGTACCTGCATACCCTTTCAACAAAAACAAGTCATCTGAATTTGAAGTAACTAAAAAATCAGAAATTTTTTGCAACACAAGATCCTGAACCTGTGTGGGTTGATGTGGAAATTTTTGAAGTAAAAGTTTATAAAATTGATTATTGTTCATTCAGAAAATTGAATTTTCAATTAAAGGGCTAAGTTAAGGGATGATTATCAATTAAAGTAAATCAAGGTGATTTTTATAGAATATACTTTTGTGATTGAAAAAAAATTGTAGATTTGCGATACACCTTTTACGTTAAATAAAAAACGATTTCAAAATGAAACTTTTAATTCAACTTGTTCTCTGGATCATCATCATTTTTCTTGGTTATAAACTTTTTAACTCTGTTTATGAGCCCACAAAATTCAACGCAGAAAAAGAAAAACGTTATGCCAAAGTAATTGAACAACTTAAAGACATCCGTACGGCAGAGCTTGCTCACTTGCAAGTAACGGGCAAGTTTAATAGTAGTTTTGATTCATTAGTTCGTTTTATTGATACAGCACAATTTGCGATCACCCAACGCAGAGACACCATTTATGACGATGTGGAAAGAAATAAAGCGTTTGGAGTAACCGGATATTATATAGAAGATGTAATCATTGATACACTGGGGTTTGTATCGGTTAAAGATTCCATATTTCAAGGTTCTGACCGTTATAAAAACCTAGATAAAATTGAAGTAAATGGAAAAGAAGTGCCTATAACATTAGATGCAGGCTTTATAATGAGAAGCGACAGGAGAATAGCTGTTTTTGAAGCAGCAGCAAGTAAAGATGATGTTTTACATGACTTAAGCAGAGACCTTGTAATACAAGAAAAACAAACGGTTTCTGTTGATGGGGTAAATGGAACTCACATTAGAGTGGGCTCAATGACAGACGTCAACACCAATGGAAACTGGCCAAAACAATATGACAAAGCCGGCGAGCAATAATAGTATAGATTTTAACTCAAATAATAAATTGTCCGTTCAGGTAAGCTTGACCGGACTTTCTTTTTTTATTCGAGATGAAGAATCAGGAACGTTTTTTTTTGAGAAGCAAATAGACTTTACTGAAACACGAAATCCTGATGAAGTTTTGAACGAAATTGAGAATACTTATAATCAATTTGAAGAACTGCAATCAACTATAAAAGAAGTGACTGTAATACATCAAAACACCTTGTTTTCATTAGTTCCCAAAGCACTTTTTCAAGAAAATAATTTAGAAGACTATTTAAAGTTTAATTCCAGGCTGTTAGCAACAGATTATGTTGCTTTTGATTATCCTGAAGCTCACGAATTTGTCGTTGTTTATGTTCCTTTAACAAATGTAAATAATTACTTTTTTGAGAAATATGGAAGTTTTACTTTTTTACATTCATCGACTGTTTTTATCGAAAAAACCCTCTCTGAAGAGCGCAACGACCACTCTCTGAAAATGTTTGTGAAACTCTATAAAAACCAAATGGATGTATTGGTAACCTCAGGCAAACAAATACAACTTTTTAACAGTTTTACCTATTCCACACCCGAAGATTTTATCTATTATATACTTTTTATAGCAGAACAATTACAACTCAATCCGGAGACTTTTCAACTTCAACTTAGTGGCTGTATTTCAAAAGAGGATTCATTTTACAACATTGCTTATACCTATATTAGAAACGTATCGATTGAAAACGAGGACAAGCTTAATTCACTCCATATTATTTAAATAAATGTGGAGGTTTAAAAAACTCACATACTCAAAAACTCACATACTCAAATCATGCGCATCATTTCAGGAAAATACAAAGGGAAAAGACTCATCGCTCCAAAAAAACTTCCGGTAAGACCCACTACAGATTTTGCTAAAGAAGCGCTTTTTAATATCCTTAACCATCGCATTGCTTTCAGTGAAACCGAATTTCTTGACCTCTTTGCCGGAACCGGAAACATCAGCTTTGAAATGGCATCACGTGGAACAAAAGTAATTACTGCCGTTGATGCTGATTTTGGTTGTATAAAGTTTATTCAAAAAATAAGTGACGAACTCGATTTTGGGATTCAAACCATAAAAACTGATGCATTTTCATTCCTGGAGAAAAACAAACAACCTTTTGATGTGGTTTTTGCTGATCCTCCTTATGATTTTGATGCTGACCAGTTTGAACGCATTATTCACTCAGTAATTGATAAAAAACTCCTAAATGAAAACGGTTTTCTCATTGTGGAACACTCCAAGCACACAGATCTTAGTAAAGTTCAAGGTCACTTAGAATCGAGAAGATATGGTGGCTCTGTATTTAGTTTTTTTGAATCTTAGGTAATATCGTTGACTTTGCAATGTCAACCTTTAAAAAAAAAGCACAGTTTTTTTATATTAAAATTCTTTCAATCTGAACAAAACCAAAAAGTGATGTTAAAATTTTGACCACCATTTTTTGATTAGGTACTTTTAAAAGAAAAAATGTTCGGACTATTTAAAAAGAAAAGTAAAGAGGAAGTGCTTCAGGAGAAGTATAGAAAACTTTTAAAAGAATCGTTTGATTTATCCAAAACCAACCGGTCTGCAAGTGATAAAAAACAATCAGAAGCTCAAGCAGTTTTGGATGAAATTGAAAATATAAAAAAATAAAAAACCCGCTTGTTGTAATCCAACCATGCGGGAATTTTATTTTTTTGCAGGCCTGTAAGCCGGATTCTGTATCATCCTCCGAAGCCTAAGGCGAAGGAGAATCACCCTTATCATTTATCTGGCCACAACATTACTGTTGGGGTCTATCTGCCTACCCTCCGGCATCGGGCGGGTAACCCTCAAACGCCGGTATACATGGCATTGCACCGCATAGAGTTTACCTGATTTCACTACAGCATTACCTGTACATCCTTTCTGTTGCACTAGTCCTGAATCCCGGTTGCCCGAAAAACGACGGGTGTTACCCGCTATGCTACCCTATGGTGTCCGGACTTTCCTCCCTGAAATAAATCCCAGAGCGATAAGGCGGCCTGCGGTGCAAAGTTACAACATACTTGTTAATATCTATTCAGAAAAAAACTCAAGATACGTTCAAAGAAAATTATTTCAATATGTATATTTGCTTCTCGCATAACTTTTATGGAACATTTTATAGTCTCTGCCCGAAAATACCGCCCCACCACTTTTAAAAGTGTTGTGGGTCAACAGGCTATTACTAATACACTTGAAAATGCCATAGAAAACAATCACCTGGCACAAGCGTTGCTGTTTACTGGTCCTCGCGGAGTAGGCAAAACCACCTGCGCCCGCATCTTGGCAAAACGCATCAACCAAAAAGAAACGCAAGACCCCAATGAGGATTTTGCATTCAATATTTTTGAACTCGATGCTGCTTCAAATAACTCTGTTGATGACATAAGAAGTCTTACAGACCAGGTGCGCATTCCACCACAAACAGGAAATTACAAAGTCTATATCATTGATGAAGTGCATATGCTCTCTCAAGCAGCTTTTAATGCTTTTCTAAAAACGTTGGAAGAACCGCCCAAGCACGCCATATTTATTTTAGCAACAACTGAAAAGCATAAAATTATACCCACTATTTTATCGCGTTGCCAAATATTTGATTTTAAAAGAATCACAGTAACCGATATTAAAAACCACCTTGCAGAAATCGCTAAAACCGAAGACATCGATGCAGAAGATGATGCTTTAAACATCATTGCTCAAAAAGCCGATGGAGCATTGAGAGACGCCCTTTCAATTTTTGACCGCGTGGTAAGCTTTTCAGGCAAAAATCTTACACGACAGGCCGTTACAGAAAATTTAAATGTACTGGATTATACCACATATTTTGAAACTACCGAACATTTGCTCAATAATGACATTCCGGGAGCATTGGTGCTTTTTGATGAAATTCTCGCTAAAGGATTTGATGGTCACCATTTCATCTCAGGACTTGCTTCGCATTTTAGAGATTTGCTCGTTTGCAAACACCAGTCAACAATCGCTCTTCTTGAGGTTGGTGAACAAATCAAAGCAAATTATTTTGAACAAACACAAAAAGCACCCTCAGAATTTCTTCTAAAAGGCATAGAAATTGCAAATGATTGTGATTTAAAATACAAAACCAGTAAAAACCAACGGCTACTTGTTGAGCTATCCTTAATGCAACTTGCTTCAATCACTGCTGTTGATGAAAAAAAAAAGCAACAACATTACATTCAACCCCCACATCCTAAAGTAACCGAAAAACCAATCAACAATGCTATTGTAGTATCAAAATCTACTCCAAAACCTTATTACAATAACGAAACATCAGCTGAAACAAAAGCATATTCAGAAACTGCTGTCGCAGAAAAAAAACTATCAAGCGAAGAGTCTGCTCAACCGCAACTAAATAAAAAATCAATACCTGAGCGAAATGCAGAAAGAATATCTGCGCTTTCGCTCAAAAGTATTCAGCAAAAGAGACAGTTACAGGAAGATTTAAAAAATAAAGAAGTTAAAACAGAAAAACTTCCCGAAGATCCTTTTTCTGAAATAGATTTACAGGTAGCCTGGAAAGAATATGCTCGTTTCCTGGAGAAAAAAGGAGAGCATATCATCGCCTCACATCTGGATATGGTATTGCCCACTTGCAATGAAAACAAGATACAGGTTTCATATCCAAACGAAACAATAAAGATTGAGCTAGAACGATCACAGCAATATTTATTGAATTTTCTTTCAAAAAAACTCAATAATTACAGCCTTAAACTGTCTATTGAGGTCAATGAAAACCATCAAAAAAATTATGTTTACACTCCAAGAGAAAAATTTGAAAAACTCAGAGAAAAATATCCCATTATGGATACTTTGAAAAAAAGTTTTGATCTTGATGTATAATTAAAAAGATATTCCATTAAATATCAATAACTTGAAATGAAGATATATACAAAAACAGGCGACAAAGGAACAACGGCTCTTTTTGGTGGAACACGAGTTCCCAAACATCATATTCGCATAGAAAGCTATGGAACCGTCGATGAATTAAACTCACACATTGGCCTTATAAGAGATCAAGATATAAACCCCAAACATAAAGAATTACTGAATCACATACAGGATCGACTTTTTACAGTTGGTGCAATACTGGCAACAGACCCAAAAAAAGCCATTTTAAAAAACGGAAAAGAACGATTAAATATTCCCAAAATAAGTGATGAAAACATCACTTTACTTGAAAACGCTATTGACAAAATGAATGAAGAACTACCACAGATGACACATTTCATTTTGCCCGGTGGACATCAAACCGTGTCATTCTGTCACATTGCGCGTTGTGTTTGTCGTAGGGCAGAGCGTCAAACCAGCTTTTTGAATGACAATGAACCGGTTGACCCCAGGGTTTTGATATACTTAAACAGACTCTCTGACTTCCTTTTTGTGCTGGCACGAAAGTTGTCTCATGAACTAGAAGCAGAAGAAATAAAATGGATACCGGAAAAGAAAGATTAATAATTATTTAATCAAATATAATTCATTGTATTTCAATCACTTAAATCAATAAAATAAAAGTTCTTAAAAATATAGTAGAAATAATTCTTTTTTTTCTTGACTTTTTAAACTAAAAAATTATTTTTGCAAAAAATTAAACCGTAGTTTATGTACTGGACATTAGAATTGGCATCCTATTTAAGTGATGCCCCCTGGCCTGCCACAAAAGATGAACTAATTGATTATGCAATTAGAACAGGAGCACCTCTGGAAGTTGTAGAAAACCTGCAAGCAATTGAAGATGAAGGTGATGCGTATGACTCCATCGAAGAAATCTGGCCAGATTATCCCACAGATGAAGATTATCTCTGGAATGAAGATGAATATTAATAACCATTAAAATAGAATAGAAAGTCTCAACAGAGGCTTTTTTTTTGCTTAAATTTGAAGCATTCAATAGAATAAACCATTATGACAGTTCTTGATAAAATTTTAAAAGTATTTGTTGGTGATAAATCCAAAAAAGACGTGGGACAAATTATGCCCATCGTTAACCAAATAAAAAAGTTTGAATCTGAAATTGAAAAACTTTCCCTGGATGAACTTAGAGCCAAGTCTGATTTTTTTCGACAAAAAATAGCAGACTCCAGAAAAGAGCTCGATGCAGAGGTTAAAAAATTAACTGAAGAAGCTAATGATTCAAACGATATCAACAGAAATGAAGACATTTATGCAGAAATAGACAGACTCAAAGATGAAATTTATGCCATCGAAAAGAATGTCCTCGACGAGATCCTTCCCGAAGCTTTTGCCGTAGTTAAAGAAACAGCAAAACGATTTGTTAAAAATACATCACTTGAAGTTACAGCCACACAGTTTGACCGTGAACTCTCTGCAACAAAAGAGTATGTTACCCTAAATGGAGACAAAGCCATCTGGTCAAACTCCTGGGATGCCGCCGGAAAAGAAATCACGTGGGATATGGTGCATTATGACGTCCAGCTCATTGGTGGTATTTCATTACATCAGGGAAAAGTTGCCGAGATGCATACCGGTGAAGGAAAAACCCTTGTGGCCACTCTACCCGTTTATTTGAATGCTCTTGCAGGAAACGGTGTCCACCTTGTTACCGTAAACGATTATTTGGCAAAACGTGACAGCGCCTGGATGGCTCCCATTTTTGAATTTCATGGACTAAGTGTTGATTGTATTGACTACCACCAGCCCAATTCTGAAGAAAGACGAAAAGCCTACAATGCAGACATCACTTACGGAACAAATAACGAATTTGGTTTCGACTACCTAAGGGATAACATGGCACACGCTCCAAATGATCTAGTTCAACGTCCTCACCACTATGCGATAGTCGATGAAGTCGATTCGGTTTTAATTGATGATGCCAGAACGCCCTTGATAATTTCAGGCCCTGTGCCAGAGGGTGACCGCCACGAGTTTACCGAGTTAAAACCACAAATCAGTGAACTAGTTGATATTCAAAGAAAATTGTTAACCGGGGTTTTAGCTGAAGCGAAAAAACTCATAAAAGAAGGTGACACTAAAGAAGGTGGTCTGAAATTACTTCGTGTTTTCAGAGGATTGCCAAAAAACAAAGCCTTGATCAAATACCTTTCGGAAGAAGGAATCAAACAAATACTTCAAAAAACCGAAAACTTCTACATGCTTGATAACAACAAGGAAATGCCCAAAGTAGATGCCGAGTTGTATTTCGTTATTGACGAAAAAAACAATCAGATTGAATTGACCGATAAAGGAGTTGATTTCCTATCAGGAGAAAAAGACCCTGAGTTTTTTGTCATGCCCGAAATGGGCATTGAAATTGCAAAAATCGAAGCAAAAGGACTTGAAAAAGAGGAAGAAGCCAAAGAAAAAGAAGAACTTTTCAGGGAGTTTTCAGTGAAAAGTGAACGCATTCACACGATGAGTCAGCTACTTAAAGCCTATGCCCTTTTTGAAAAAGACACCCAATATGTGGTGATGGACAATAAAGTGATGATTGTCGATGAGCAAACCGGTCGTATAATGGATGGGCGTCGATACAGTGACGGTTTACACCAAGCCATTGAAGCAAAGGAAAATGTAAAGATTGAGGCACTTACTCAAACCTTTGCTACCATCACGCTTCAAAACTATTTTAGGATGTACCGCAAACTTGCCGGTATGACCGGTACCGCAATTACAGAAGCAGGTGAACTTTGGCAAATCTACAAACTTGATGTGGTAGAAATCCCAACAAACAGACCCATTGCCAGAGATGACAGACAAGATAAAATTTACAAAACAAAACGGGAAAAGTACAACGCCGTTATCGAAGAAGTCGTTGAACTTTCAAATGCAGGGAGACCTGTACTTATTGGTACAACTTCTGTTGATATTTCAGAATTGTTAAGTAAAATGCTTGCTATCAGAAAAATAAAGCACAATGTATTGAATGCCAAACTTCACAAAAAAGAAGCCCAGATTGTTGAAGAAGCCGGTCACGCCGGAATCGTCACCATCGCAACAAACATGGCAGGTCGTGGAACAGACATCAAACTTTCTGAAGAAGTTAAAAAAGCAGGAGGTCTTGCAATCATTGGTACAGAACGTCACGATTCCAGACGTGTGGACAGACAGTTAAGAGGTCGTAGTGGCCGTCAAGGTGACCCCGGAAGCTCTCAGTTTTATGTATCTCTTGAAGACAATTTGATGCGCCTCTTTGGAAGTGAAAAAATTGCCAAATTGATGGACAGAATGGGATTAAAAGAAGGCGAGGTGATACAACATTCAATGATTTCAAAATCCATTGAACGGGCTCAGAAAAAAGTAGAAGAAAACAACTTTGGTATCAGAAAACGTTTACTGGAATATGATGACGTGATGAATGCACAGCGTGAAGTAATTTACAAACGTAGATACCATGCACTTTTTGGAGAGCGCTTGAAAGTGGATATTGCCAATATGATTTATGACACTTCAGAAGTTATTGCTGAATCAAACAAACTCGCCCAGGACTATAAAAACTTTGAGTTTGAACTCATTCGTTTCTTCTCAATAAGTTCCCCGGTTACAGAAGAAGAATTTGAGAAAAAAGAATATCTTGAAATTGCAGGAACAGTTTATAAAGCTGCATACACCCATTTTCAGGAAAAGATGATTCGCAACGCTGAGATAGCCTACCCTGTTATAAAAAGTGTTTATGAAAAGCAAAAGGATTTATACAAACGCATATTGGTTCCTTTCAGTGATGGAGTGAAAACTCTTAATGTAGCAACAGATCTTGAAAAAGCTTATGAAACTGAAGGAAAGCAATTGATCCTAGATTTTGAAAAAAACATCACACTTGCCATTATTGATGATGCCTGGAAAACACATTTACGTAAAATGGACGAATTAAAACAATCGGTTCAGTTGGCAGTTCATGAGCAAAAAGACCCACTTTTGATATATAAGTTTGAAGCTTATGAATTATTCAAGGTGATGATTGAAAAAGTTAATAAAGATGTGGTTTCCTTCTTGTTTAAAGGTGAATTGCCTCAACAAGACCAAGCACAAATTCAGGAAGCGCGTTTGCGAAAGCCAAAAGAAAACCTCCGTACTCAAAAAGATGAGATTCCTAATATGGATGAACGTGCAGCACAATCAAGAGCTGCTGGAAACACTCAAAGACAACAACAAGGCGTGACCGAAACCATTGTAAGGGACAAACCAAAAATTGGTCGTAACGACAAAGTATCTATCAAGCATGTGATGAGTGGTGAAACTAAAGAAATGAAATTTAAACAAGCCATTCCATTGCTTGACAAAGGAGAATGGGTGTTAATGGATTAACTTTCTTTAATCGCTACAAACATCTAAAGCTTTCAATATGCCAAAAAAAATAAGACCTGAAAGGTTTTTAAAACCTTTCAGGTCTTTCTATTTTCAATGAAAAAAATAGAAAAAACAAAAGATATTTACAACCTCAAAGCCACTATAAAAATATAGAATTATTAAAACTTTAAGATTTATTCATTTTGGGATGATTTTTGATTG
>DAINOA010000032.1:0-20501 GCA_036735625.1 Planktosalinus sp.
AGTGGGGGTCAATCTGGTTTTTTAAACTTTCAAACTGAGCCGAAGCCGTACCTGCAATTATTTTTTGTTCTTTGAGTTTGTTTTTCTGCAATTCTTTATAAAAATGAAAAGCGTGAAAAAACAGTGAGATAATAAGCGTTATAAAGAGCGCTATGAAGTAAAACTGAAGTCTTTCTGTTTGAAAGAAGGTTTCAAGACTCACCTGATCAATAACGGTCCTGTGAAAAACCCTGATAAAAAAGATAGTCATTAATGTCACCATCACAGACCCCAGCAATCCTATTAAAAACCTGTATTTAATCCGCTCTTTCCATTCAATCCTGTCTAAATAGTCAAAGAAAAATGAATTCACTAGTCCCAGAGGGATACTGTATAAAATATATAAAAAGAGGGATTTGAATAACAATGCATTAACTTCGATAGGAATCCCGGAAACAACACGGAACAAGAGTTCTATCACAAATAGAGCGATCCCAATTAAAATCCCGATTCCTGAAATTAGTGCAAACTTTCTCATTATTTACAGCCTTTTAATGCTTGTTGAGCCTGATCTTTTCCCCAACTTGGGTGAAAGGGTGTTTCCGGTTTAAAGGTATCAAAAAGTTGTAAAGATTCTTCAATTTTTGCACAAATGGGAGCGGTATCTGTTCCAAAAAACTGTGCAGAACCCATTTCAAATTGGGCTTTGTTCAAAACCACTCTAGGGTTTTGGGGAGCCAAGGCTTCTGCTTTGCCATATAGCTGCATAACAGGACCAGATAATTTTTGCCCATTTGTCATCGGGTCTCTGGCAATATGTGCCGTATGTATCATCGCTTGCAAAACAAGGAGTTCTACATTATTTTCTTGGGCATCCATTATGGCATCCAATTTTTCCTGTGCTTTGTGAAGCAGTGCCATAGAAGCTCCGGGTTCTTTGGTTTGAAAAGCTTGAGTTGTATTGACTAAAGCTACATAATAATTTGGCAACCAATTAGTTTCCTCAACGCCTGCAATGCGTTCAAATAGTGCAGAAGCTTCAGTTGTTTTGCCTTCACCCCATAATTGAAAGGCTTGTTGCATTCCTTGTTCATAATTTGTTTGGCTTACGCCCAAAAAAGAAATTGTCAATGCTAAAATTAAGAGTACTTTTTCCATGATATTTTATTTTATGATTAATAATGGAACAAATATCCTTTACAAAGTTCTCAGAAAAAATTTGTTATTACTGAACTGTTGAATCTCTTGGATGAAATGTAAATCTCTTTAAATTTGTCATAAATTGAAATAAAAGGCTTCTATTTTTTTTTATCTTCGCTGCAAATGATAAAAGACCAACTTACAGCACTTAAATCTTTTTTAAGTACTTCAAAAAACATTGCGATTATTGGCCACAAAGGTCCTGATGGTGATGCTGTGGGCTCAACATTGGCACTTTCATTTTATTTGAAAAAATTAAATCACAATACAACAGTAATTGTTCCCAATGATTTCCCTGACTTTTTAAAGTGGATGCCTCAAAGTGACACTATACTAATTCACGAAAAAGAAAAGGATCGCACAGAAGCAGCTCTAAAAAGCGCAGACCTTATTTTTACACTCGACTTTAATTCATTATCACGAGTTGGCGAAGATTTGAAACAAGTTCTGGAAAAAAGTGAAGTTCCCTTTGCTATGATAGACCATCACCAACTTCCTGAACCCTACGCAACATATCAATACAGCGATGTAAGTATTTGCTCTACGGCACAGATGGTGTATCATTTTATAGAAATGATGGGAGATTTGTCACTTTTAGACAAGAAAATAGCAACCTGCATATATACAGGTATTATGACCGATACCGGTTCGTTTCGATTCAGCTCGACAACTGCAGTGACTCACAAAGTAGCTGCTCACCTCATAGAAAAAGGAATTGACAATGCAAGTATTCACCAAGCGGTTTTTGACACAAACAGCCCGGAAAGAATGCAGCTTTTGGGTGTTGCCCTACAAAATCTGGTAGTTATAGAAGATTATAACACGGCATATATTACGCTTTCACAAGAAGAACTCGACAAACATGACTTTCAAAAAGGAGATACAGAAGGATTTGTAAATTATGGTTTATCAATAAAAAACATAAAATTTGCAGCCATTTTCATTGAACATAAGCAAGAAGGATTAATCAAAATATCTTTCAGAAGTATTGGTGATTTCAATGTCAATCACTTTGCGCGTAACTATTTTGAGGGAGGTGGACACAACAATGCTGCCGGAGGTAAAAGTAATCTATCAATGAAAGAAACTGTTAACCAATTTATTACTAACTTGCAGTCCCACAAAAATGAACTTGCAAATGAATAAGTATTTATTAATCATTTTATCACTTGTTTTCCTTGCTACTGCCTGTAAAACTCCGGAAGCAAGAAAACCCATTAAAACAGCTTCGGGAAGTTATATCGATTATTCTGTTGAAAAAAACAAAAAAATGATAGCTGATGAAGAAAATGACATTCTGGAAATCATTGAAAAAGATTCACTAAATGAATATATAAATTCTGAAAAAGGATTCTGGTATTACTTCAATAATCAGGTTTCTGAAAATACTGAAAAGGCAGATTTTGGTGATTTAGTTGAGTTTGAATATGACATTAAAAACCTAAATGGCACAACTATCTATTCAAAAGAAGATTTAGGTCTACAAAAATATTATACTGACAAAGAAGAATTATTTACCGGTTTAAGAGATGGGCTCAAACTACTAAAAGAAGGTGAAACTGCTACTTTTTTGTTTCCCTCACACAAAGCTTACGGATATTATGGCGATCTAAAGAAAATAGGCACTAATATGCCCATTATAAGCACAGTGACCATTTTAAATATTGAACAAATTAACTAAAAACAAATCAATACTATTTATGAAAAAGACAGCTTTTTTATTTGCATTTTTTGCACTCACACTTTTTGCTTGCCAAGACAAATACCCAGATCTTGAAGATGGCGTTTATGCAGAATTTATTACAAACAAAGGCACCTTTGTTGCCAAATTATATTATGACCAAACTCCAAAAACAGTAGCCAATTTTGTTGATTTGGCAGAAGGAAAAAATGGATTGGTTGATGAGCAATATAAAGGAAAACCTTATTTTGATAGCCTTATTTTTCACCGTGTCATCAAAGATTTTATGATTCAGGGTGGTGACCCCTTAGGAAATGGAACAGGAAATCCAGGTTACAGCTTTCCAGATGAGATTGTTGAAGGACTTGTTCACAACAAAAAAGGAATTCTATCGATGGCAAATTCCGGTCCTGCTACAAATGGAAGCCAATTTTTTGTTACTGTAAGAGAAACGCCCCACCTTGATGGGAGACATACAGTTTTTGGCGAAGTAGTATTAGGTATGGAGGTTGTAGAAGCTATAAGTCTCGTTCCCACCGGTCAACGTGATAAACCCATTGAAGATGTTATCATTGAAAAATTGAACATCATTAGAAAAGGAAATGTTTCATTGAATTCCTTTGAAAAAGAAATGGAAGAAGTTGAAAAAGAGCGCCTAGCAAAAGAAGAGAGAATTTCTAAAGTTAAGTCTGAAACTGCTTTGAACTTTCAAGACCTAAAAGAAAGTGCAGAAGATCTACCTTCAGGACTTAAAATGATTATAACCGAAACCATTGGTGGAGAACAACCAAAGGAAGGACAAAGAGTCACTCTCAACTATGAAGGCTATTTAACAGACGGTACACTCTTTGACTCTAATAAACTTGAAATAGCAGAAAAATATGAAATGGTGGACGAGCGAAGAGCACAAGCCGGTCAATATGCGCCAATGCCCGCTGAATACAGTCTAAATGCCGGATTGATTGCCGGATTTAAAGAAGGAATGCTTAAAATGAAGGTGGGCGATGAAGCCGTTCTATTCATACCTCCACATCTTGGTTATGGAGAAAATGGAGCCGGAAATGTAATCCCACCCAATGCTGAACTAATATTTAAAATCCAAATTGTTGAAGTAATCAACTAATAATTTTATATAATAATTAATATTTAAGCGTTTCAGGAAACTGGAGCGCTTTTTTGTTTATTGTAAATCCAAATTCACTACCTTTATTAAAAATAAAAAAAACTTGAATTCTCCTGTAAAACTTCACTTTTTTGGTGCTGCAGGAACTGTAACAGGTTCAAAATTTCTTCTTGAAACACCACAGTTAAATGTTCTAATTGATTGTGGAATGTTTCAGGGTATTAAAGAACTTCGTTTGCTTAACTGGGAACAACTTCCATTTAAATCCAAAGATATTGACGTAGTTTTATTAACTCACGGTCATTTGGATCATTGCGGCTATTTGCCAAAGCTCATTCAGCAAGGGTTTAAGGGGTTCATTTATGGAACTGCACCCACGCTCGCAATTGCAAGTGTTATTTTAAGAGACAGTGCTGTTATTCATGAAGAGGAAGCTAAACAGGCCAATGATGAGGGCTATTCTTCACACCACCCTGCCCTGCCCTTTTACACCCTGGAGGATGCTGAAAAGACCATCAAATTTTTTATACCCCAAAAAACAGACGAGTGGATTCCACTGGCAGATAACCTGAACTACCGCCATCAAAAAAACGGTCATATTATAGGTTCTACTTTTATCGAAATTGAACTAGATAAAAAAATAATTGTTTTTTCAGGAGATATTGGACGAAAAAACGATGTGCTACTTAACCCGCCAAACAAACCAAAATGGGCTGATGTGCTCGTCATCGAGAGTACTTATGGAAATAAATTACATCCTGACGATGATGCAGATCAATTGCTTATTGACTCCATAAAAAGATGCATTTATAACAAAGGCACTCTCATCATTCCCAGTTTTGCAGTTGAGCGACTGCAAACGCTTATGTACAAACTTTGGGATTTATACAATAAAAATAAAATACCTGATATACCCATTTTTGTCGATAGCCCAATGGGCAACGAGGTGCTTAACATTTTTACTCAATTTCAGCATTGGCATAAGCTTTCGCAAAATGAATTCAATATGATGCAAAGCCATTTCAACATCATAACAAGCTACAAAGATACCTGGAAAACAATAGACGACAATCGTGCAAAAGTGGTTATTGCCGGGAGTGGCATGGTCACCGGCGGAAGGGTACTCACATACTTAAGATATTATCTTGACAAACCCCAAACCATTGTTTTGCTCGCCGGATATCAGTCAGAAGGCACTCGCGGGCGTCAATTACAGGAAGGTGCACACGAAATCAAACTTCAAGGGAAGTATATACATGTAAAGGCTAGTGTAATGACCATTCAAAGCCTCTCTGCCCACGCTGATCAAAGCGAACTCATTGACTGGATGAGAGCAATTAAAAACATTCCTGAACAGGTATTTCTAGTTCACGGGGAGTCCACGTCACTGGACGCCTTTCGCGTAAAAATAAAAGATGAATTGAAATTAAAAGCGACGATTCCTCGTCTCAATGACACTTTTACGCTTTGGTAAACAACCAATTTAGTTAGTAATTAACATTTTTTTTGGGTATTAATCCTTAATTTCGAGGCTTAAAAATTCACTACTAGAAATCACCAAACCATGAAAAAATCATACAAAAACCATCTAAAGTATGCACTCGGATTCTCTACTATTTTATTGTTTGCTTCCTGTAAAGATTCAAAAAACGAAAAAGATGAATCAATGAATAACAACCCATTACTAGCTGAGTGGACTGGACCACACCAGGGAGTTCCTGCATTTGATAAAATGAAAGTGGACGATTTACAACCTGCTATGGAAACTGCAATGGAAATGCACCTAAAAGAAATTGATGCCATTGCCAACAGTACTGAAGAACCCACTTTTGAAAACACAATCCTCGCGATGGAAAAAGCAGGGCAAGAAATCAATCGTGTGTTTACTTATTATGGGATCTGGAGTAGTAATATGTCAACACCTGAATTTAGAGAAGTTCAAGGTATTCTTTCTCCAAAAATTTCTGAATACCGCTCAAAAATCTCTCAAAACGAAGGACTCTTTCAGCGCATTAAAAACGTTTATGAAAATGCACAGAAAAGCCCACTAGAAGCTGAACAGCAACGTCTCGTCGAACTCACATATCAAGAATTTGAATTGAACGGTGCCAATCTCAATGAAGAACAAAAAAAGCGCTATGCCGAAATCAATAAAGAGCTTGCAGCACTTTACACCACCTTTTCAAACAACGTTTTACACGATGAAGAGAATTATGTTACTTACATCACTAAAGAGCAATTAAGTGGTTTGCCGGAATCTTTTGTAAGCGCTTCCGCGAAAGCAGCTTCAGACAGAGGTAAAGAAGGCCAATTTGCTATTACAAATACCCGTTCTTCTATGGATCCCTTCCTTACCTATTCTGACGAGAGAGATTTGCGAGAAAAAGTTTGGAGAACATACTACTCACGTGGTGACAATCATGATGAATTTGACAATAATGAAGTGATAGCACAAATCTTAAAACTGCGTCACGAGCGAGTAAAATTATTAGGTTATGAAAACTATGCTCAATGGCGTTTGCAAGACCGTATGGCAAAAAACCCGGAAAACGCAATGGAGTTAATGGAAACCGTCTGGCCAGCAGCACTCGCTCGAGTTGAAGAAGAAGTTGAAGAAATGCAAGCCATCGCAACTGCCGAGGGAGCTAATATCACTATTGAACCTTGGGATTACAGATACTATGCAGAAAAAGTAAGAAAAGCCAAATATGACCTTGATTCAGATGAAATAAAACAATACTTAGAGCTAAACAATCTCACTGATGCTATTTTTTATGTAGCCGGCGAATTGTTTAACTATAAATTTACACCCATTACAGATGGAAGTGTTCCTGTTTTTCATGAAGATGTAAAAGTATGGGAAGTCACTTATATAGACTCCGGCGACCACATTGGTTTATTTTATTTAGACCCATTTGCACGTCAAGGAAAACGCTCCGGTGCTTGGGCAACCCAATACAGAAGTCATGCCAATTTTGATGGCAAACGCAACGTATTGTCTTCAAACAATTCCAATTTTGTAAAAGCCGCTCCGGGTGAATCTGTTTTGATTTCCTGGGACGATGCAGAGACCTTTTTCCACGAGTTTGGACACGCATTGCACTTCTTATCTTCTGAAGTAAAATACCCCACTTTAAACGGAGGTGTGAGAGATTATACTGAGTTTCAATCACAATTACTTGAGAGATGGATATATACAGATGAGGTTATCAACCGCTTTTTAAAGCACCACAAAACAGGCGAAGTAATACCGGTAGCATTGGTTGAAAAGGTTAAAAATGCTTCTACATTCAATCAAGGGTTTGCTACAACAGAGTTTTTAGCTTCTGCCCTGATGGATATGAAATACCACACTATAGACCCTGAAGGAATCAATCCGCGAACTTTTGAAAAAGAAACACTCGATGCTTTGGGAATGCCCAAAGAAATTGTGATGCGTCACCGCAGTCCTCATTTTGGACACGTATTCTCAAGTGAAGGTTATGCTACAGCTTATTATGGATATATGTGGGCCGATGTTTTAACTAGTGATGCTGCTGAGGCTTTTGAACAAGCCCCCGGCGGATTTTATGATGAAGAAATGGCAGACAAACTGGTAAAATACCTCTTTGCTCCGCGCAACGCAATAGATCCGGCAGAAGCTTACCGACTGTTCAGAGGCAAAGATGCTACCATTGATGCTTTAATGAGAGATCGTGGATTTCCGGTTCCTATAAATTAAAAATATTAATTTAAAAAATTAAGGAGGTTGTAATGTTCAACCTCCTTTTTTTGTGATATTTCTGTGAAAGTTGAAATTATTTTTGGTTTGTAAATTTATTTTCTATTTATGACCTTTGTTCAATTAAAACATCAATATGGATTGGTTTTCTACAAATAATGATTTGTTATGGTACTTGGGAATTATCATTCTATTTTTTGTTTTTTTTATTTGGAACAACAGACGTTTAAAACGAAATAGAAAAAACCGTAAAAACCGTAATTTCAAAAAACGCTATTTGGAACGCAAAAAAGAACTAAAAAAATAGAATTATCTTAAAGTTTTCATTCAAGTCAAATTATAAAATAAAGATGCTCGGATTAAAATTACCCACAGACCCTCGATGGGTTAAAATTGTCGAAAAAAACATTGAAGAAATTCTTACAGATCACGCATACTGTGAACAAAAAGCAGCATCTACTGCAATCTCGCTGATTGTGAGCTTTCCTGAGTATCCTGAACTTGTAGAAGAAATGGTTGCTTTAGTAAAAGAAGAAATTAGTCACTTTAAAATGGTACATGACAGAATTTTAAAACGAGGCTGGGTAATGGGAAGAGACCGTAAAGACGACTATGTCATCGCATTGCATAAATTTTTTCCAAAAGGTGGAAGCAGAACCACACAACTTGTTCACAGGTTGTTGTATGCCGCTTTAATTGAAGCCAGAAGTTGTGAGCGCTTTCGGCTGTTATCTGAAGAAATCAATGATACCGAATTAAGAAGTTTTTATAGAAAGTTGATGGTCTCTGAAGCCAATCACTATACAATGTTTTTGGGCTTTGCCAGAAAATATGGAGATTTAGATGAAGTGAATCAAAAGTGGCAGGATTTACTCAACTATGAAGCCCAAATAATGAAGGATTTAGGGAAAAAAGTACATATTCATGGTTAAATCAAATTTTTATGCAGAATAGATTTCTAAATCTTTTGCCAATTCCTCTTTATACAAGCTTTTTATGATTCCATCAGATAAACCAATTTTTGGCACTAGAATTTTCCTTGCTTTACTCCATTTCATTGCTGAGAGGTAGATGCGTGTTGCGTGAATAATTACATCTGCCCTATCCGGATTCATATCCATTTCAACCACACGCTCTTCATAAGAATAGTTTTGTATCAATTCATAATAGTTTGCCAAATAAATATAAGAAAGTGATTTGCCAAGCGCCTTTCCGCTTTGCTTGAAAATACTGTTTATATTACCTCCTGAACCAATGAGAGTTATTTTTGAGAAGTGTTTCGTTTCTCTTTTAATCCACTCGGCTACTTCTTCCCAAATAGTGTCTGAAACCATATTATTTAATAGTCTTACAGTTCCCAGATTAAAAGATTTTGAAGAAATGGTGTTACCGTTAGAGAAAATGGTAAACTCGGTACTTCCACCTCCCACATCAACATAAAGAAAGGTTTTATCAACCATAATCAAATCCTTAATGTCTGTTGAAGCAATAATGGCCGCTTCATCATTTCCGTCTATAACTTGAATACTGATTGCTGTTTTTTTATAGATTTTATTGACAATGTCTCGGCCATTTTCGGCCTCGCGCATCGCTGAAGTTGCACAAGCACGATATTTTGCAACTTTATGAGATTTCATTAACAATTTGAAGGCATTCATTGTGTCAATAAGGCGCAGCATATTTTCATCAGAAATGTTTTTGTGTTGAAAAACATCTTCTCCCAGCCTTATTGGAACCCGAACCAACGAAGTTTTCTTAAATATTGTTGACTGCCCTTCTCTTTCAATGATTGTTGCAATGAGCAATCTCACAGCATTTGAACCAATGTCAATAGCTCCATATTTTTGAATCTTCATTTTAATTGTTTATACTTTTAGTTAATCTCTAACTTATTTAGATAATAATTATAGGTTTCTATTTGAGAGCGAACTTTTAACCCATTACTTTTTTTGTATGAATTATCTTGTTTCACTGAAATAACTCTCGCTTTTACATTATCACTCCAACAAATATCAAAGGTATCTTGAAGCTCTCGCTGAATGTCTAAATCATAAATGGGACAACTAATTTCTACACGAGTATCCAAATTTCGGGACATAAAATCTGCAGATGAAATATAGTATTTAGGCAAACCGCCATTTTCAAAAATAAACATTCGAGGGTGTTCTAAAAACTTATCAACGATACTTATTACCTCAATGTTTTCACTCAATCCTTTTATACCCGGGATTAAACAGCAAATACCACGCACAATCATTTTAATTTTAACCCCGACTTTGCTTGCTTCATAAAATTTATCAATCATTGCTGTATCTGAAAGACTGTTTAGTTTTATTTGAATTCCACTTGATAAACCCTTTTTACAATTCTCAATTTCAGTATTGATTAAAGCGTAAATTGCATTGCGGGTATAATGAGGAGATACAAGCAAATGGCGGTATTTTTTTACTTTGTAATTGATTTGAAAAAAATCAAATACTTTATTGACTTCTTTGAGTATCTTTTGATTGGCTGTAAACAAGGTATAATCTGTATATAATTTTGCGGTAGATTCATTGAAATTTCCGGTGCTTATAAATCCATAGCGCACAACTTTTCCATTTTCAACGCGATCAATAACACAGGCTTTGCAATGTACCTTTAGGCCTGGAACACCAAAAATTACTTTGATGCCCTCGTCTTGCATTTGCTCAGCATAACTAATGTTTGCTTCTTCATCAAATCGCGCTTGAAGTTCTATCTGAACCGTTACATCTTTACCATTTTTTTTAGCATTTATAATGGAGCTGGCAATGTTTGATATTTTTGCAAGTCTATAAATAGTTATTTTGATGCTTTTTACTTTTGGGTCTATTGCGGCTTCTCGTAAAAATTTTATCAAATAAGCAAACGATTGATAAGGTGCATAAAGTAAATAGTCTTTTTTGGCAATTTTTTCAAGCACACTTCCATGTAATACTAAACCGGGTACCGGTAAAGGTTGATTTTTCTCGTAAAATAAGTCTTTCAAACCCACATCAGGAAAGTTCATATAATCCCTTCGGTTGTGGTACCTTCCACCGGGAATAAGGCTATCTGTACTGTCAATACCCATTTTTTTTAGCAGAAAATCAAGTGTCTCCTTATCAATTTCTTTATCATATACGAATCTAACAGGGTCACCAATGCGACGGTCTTTTACGCTTTCTGAAAGCTTCTCAAGAAAACTTTTACTCAGGTCGCTATCAATATCAAGCTCAGCATCACGTGTAATTTTAATCATATTAGCTTGCAGGCTTTCATAATTAAAAATATTAAAAATTATATGCAAACAGTGTCTTATCAAGTCATCCAAGAGAATGATGAAATGATTACCATCTTTTTTTGGGAGTTCAATAAATCTATCAATTGACTTTGGCAGTTCTATAAGGGAGTAAACTTTGTCTGTAGAAAACACTTTGTCTTCCGGCTTCATAGACATTTTAACGATAAGATAAGAAGCACTGTCTTTCAACAATGGAAATTCATTAACTTCATTTAAAATAATAGTCATTAATGCGGGTCTTACCTTCTGAACAAAAAATTCTTTGATGAACTCACTATGGTCTGGTTCAATTTCTGTTTCATCAATTACAAAAACACCTTTTTCTCGCAGAGCTGTTTGAATTTCCTGAAGAATTCTAAGGCTTTCGGTTTGCTGGGCGATTACTATACTTGTAATTTGTTCTAAAAGGTCTTTGGCTTTGATACCTCCAAGTTCACTTTTTCCGGTTTTACCGGCAAGGTCAATGCGCTTGATAGTGGCATACCTTACTTTAAAAAATTCATCAAGATTATTTGAGAAAATTCCTAGAAAACGCAAACGCTCTATCAAAGGAACCGAATCATCTTCTGCTTCTTGCAACACACGTGCATTGAATTGCAACCAACTTAATTCTCTATTTATATATGGGTTTTGACCTTTTATCATTATCGTAAATGTTTTGGGAATATCATTGCTTGGGTTTTTCCTTTTGCTAAATTGCTCCAATTGTCTGTGTCAAAATCAATTTGCACAAACCCACAGGTGGGTAAATTATCGATAAAAATACTTCCCAGTTTATTGACCAGTTGGGTGAGTCCATAATTATGTCCAAAAACCATTAATATATCTATATCAATAGAGGTTTTCTCAACAGCGCGTAAAACACGCTCTCCTGAAAAATCATACATACTATTTTCAATTTTAAAAGACTCGTCTGTAATATTAAAGGCCTTTTTAAACTGCAAAGCCGTAGTGAGTGCCCGGTTGGCATCACTGGTTTTTATTAAGTCTGGTTTTTTAAAATTGGTTGCAACATAGTTTGAAACCAAAACAACATCAAGTTTACCCTTAGTATTCAAGGGTCGCTGACGGTCTTCTACATTTTCTTCCCAGGAAGATTTGGCGTGACGTGTGATGTATAATGTTTTCATCTTTTTGAGCTTTCGCGAAAGCCTATTAATTATTAATCAATTTCTATGGAGCCAATCGTTCAATTTTCCAGTCAAAATCCTGCTGTAATGTATATCTTATACGGTCGTGTAACCTGTTGGGTCTCCCCTGCCAAAATTCCAATGATATGGGCTTAACTAAAAACCCGCCCCAGTTTTTGGGTCGTGGTACTTCGGTGTTTTCATATTTTTTTTCGAGTTCCTGTAATTTCTTTTCAAGTATTTCGCGTGAAGAGACCACTTCACTTTGGTCTGAAACCACCGCACCCAACTGACTCCCTTTAGGACGCGACTGAAAATAATTATCAGAATCTATTTCTGAAGTTTTTTCTGCTATGCCTTTAATGATGACCTGACGCTCAAGGGAAGGCCAGTAAAACGAAAGGCAAATTTTGGGTTGTGCCAGTATGGATTTGCCTTTTTCACTGTCATAATTTGTGTAAAACACAAAGCCTTCTTCGTTGTATTTTTTCAGCAATACCATCCTGTTTTTCGGGAAATCGTCAAGGCCAAGCGAAGCTACTGCCATAGCGTTGGGCTCATCTGCTCCGCCGTGTTCCACCGCCTCATAAAACCACGTCCTGAATTGCTGCAACGGGTTTGCGTCAACGTTTGATTCAAGAAGAGCTTTCTTTTCGTAAGTTTTACGGTAGTTGCTTAAATCGTTTTGCATATTGCGAATTTGGATTGCAATTTACGTGTTTTTAAAAGAATTAAAAACAAGGCAGTGTGAAGAAACACTTAAATTTCAAATACTTTAAAATCTTCGGCGAGTTGGGTGTTTTCAAAAATGGGTTGTGCTTCTTCCAGATAGCGCTCCAAACGGTCATAACGAGTGGAAAAATGCCCCAATATCAATTGCCCCACTCCGGCATCGCGGGCTATGGTGGCGGCTTGTTTAGCCGAACTGTGTTTGGTTTTTTCACACAAATGCAGATGTTCTTCCAGAAATGTGGCCTCGTGATACAAAGCAGTAACACCCTGAATTTGAGGAATGATTTCCGGATAATAAGCGGTATCGCTGCAAAACGCATAGCTCTTGGACGGGTCAGGTGGGAAAGTCACACTCTCGTTGGGTATGAGTTTGCCCTTGAGGTTCATCACATCTGCACCGGACTTTAATTTTCTGAAATAGCTGTTATCGATTTTAGCGGCAACGGCGGCTTCGAGATTGAGTTTGCGTTCACCAAGTTTTTCACGAAATAAAAAACCATTGGTATATACCCGATGGTCGAGAGGGATGGTATGGACTGCTACTTTATCATCTTCAAAAAGCAATTGGGGTGGAATCGAGTTCGTGAAAAATAAGGTTATAATTAGTCCAGGCCTTGCCCAGTTTGAGTTGCAGGGTGATGATTTTCTTGATGCCTTTGGGCCCGTAAACGTGTAAATCGGCTTCACGTCCCAGTAAGGTGAAAGTGGAAATTAAACCTATAAGCCCAAAAAAATGATCGCCATGCAAGTGGGAAATAAATATGTGCTTGACCCGTGCAAACTTCACCTTGGATTTCCTAAGCGCTACCTGTGTGCCCTCGCCACAGTCAATCAAAAACAAATGTCCCCTCGCCTCCAGCAACTGAGCCGTGGGGTTATGGAATGTTCTTGGGGTGGCAGCATGGCAACCTAGGATGTTGAGGGTCATTGTAAAAGTTAGAAATTAGAAATACAAAGTTAGAAATTGTTATTGCATTTATTTGAACTACTATTAACTATTACCCTAAAACCCCAAATCCCGCTCAATTTCTTCCAGTTCAATGACATCTTCAGCTTCCTGAAGTGTGGGGACAACGATGAGTTCTTCAGGAATTACATCGGGGTCGATGGCGTCGTTGATAATTACAAATGATTTTTTTTGAGCCCTGTGTTTGTTGGAAACAATGAGGAAATTAAGCAGTTCCGGTAAAGTGAGTTGGTTGTATTTTAATAAGTCGATAACTACATTGTCACTGGCAAATTCTTTGGGGATGATATATTCCAAAAAACTTCCAAATTCCTGTATTTTGTCTTTCTCATCTTCAATTAACTGAAACGTATCGTGTTTACTAACCTTCATTGTGTTTAATTTTTGAAGCCAATAAATAAATAATTGCCATCCTGATGGCCACTCCATTTTCCACCTGATGCAATATGATGGATTGCTTAGAGTCTGCCACATCGCTGGTGATTTCAACACCACGGTTGATGGGTCCCGGGTGCATAATTATGATTTCTTTTTTAAGTGAGTCGAGCAAGGCTTTATTCACACCATATTGCTGGGTGTACTCCCGTACAGATGGAAAATAACTAATTTCCATTCGCTCGTTTTGTACGCGCAGCATATTAGCCACATCACACCATTCAAGCGCTTTTCTCAGATCACTCTCTACCTCTACCCCTAGTTTTTCTATATACTTAGGGATTAGTGTTTTAGGGCCGCATACCTTCACTTTCGCTCCAAGCAATTGCAAGGCAAAAATATTTGATAAAGCCACGCGTGAATGCAGTATATCGCCCACAATCACCACTTTTTTTCCGGCCACATCGTCAAGCTTTTCCCGGATAGAATAGCAATCGAGTAATGCTTGTGTGGGATGCTCGTGCGCCCCGTCACCGGCATTGATAATACTGGCATTGATGTGTTTGGATAAAAATACCCCGGCACCCGGATTGGGATGGCGCATCACCACCATATCAACTTTCATGGAGAGGATGTTATTGACTGTATCGATGAGGGTCTCTCCTTTTTTCACTGAAGAGGAAGCAGCAGAAAAGTTCACCACATCTGCTGAGAGGCGTTTTTCAGCCAGTTCAAACGAAAGTCGTGTTCTGGTACTGTTTTCAAAAAATAAATTGGCAATGGTCATGTCCCTAAGGGAAGGCACTTTCTTGATGGAGCGGTTGATAACTTCTTTAAAATGGTCTGCCGTTTCAAAAATAAGATGAATATCAGACGGTTTGAGATATTTAATTCCCAATAAGTGTTTGACACTTAGCTCACTCATTATTCTTTTGTTTATAGTTTATAGTTTCAGGTTTTAAGTTTCAAGTTCTTTGTTCGGATATTTAAGATATGCTTTTTTTACTTCTAACTTCTAACTTTGTACTTCTGATTTCTAACTTACTAAATATACTGCGTCCTCGCCCTCATTCTCTTTCCAGCACACTTTTACTTTTTCTTCATTAATGGCGTCCACTTGTCTTCCTCTGTAATCGGGTTGGATAGGCAAATGTCTACTGAATCTTCTATCAATTAGTGTAAGTAATTCAACACCAGAAGGTCGCCCAAAAGACTGAATTGCTGTCAAAGCGGCCCTGATACTTCTTCCCGTGTAAAGCACGTCGTCTATGAGTACCACTTTTTTATCTTCCACCAGAAAATCGATTTTTGTTTTATTTGCTTCCAGCGTTTTGTCTCCTCTCCTGAAGTCATCTCTAAAAAATGTAATATCCAGATAACCCAATTTGATAGTCTTGATTTTGTACTCAGTTTGTAATATGGATTTTAAACGATTTGCCAGGAAAGTACCTCTTGGTTGTAATCCTATTAAAACAGTATCTAGAAAAGTATCGTGGTTTTCAATCAGGTGGCATGCTAGGCGATGAAGAGCAATGTGAACTTCGGTTTCGTTAAGCAACACTTTTTGACTCATGAAGGTGGGTTGTTTCTTGAAAGCAAAAGTACATAAAAAAAACTCAAACTTGCTTTTTGAAGTTTGGTTTCTGTAAAACAAAAAAAGCTGCCTTTTCAGACAGCTTTTTAAACAGATTTAATGGAAGTTAAAATTATTTCTTACCGTCCATTTGATCTTTCAATGCTTGTAATTTTTCATTAGCATCTCCTAGAGTTGGTTTAACTTCAGCAGCATCTGCTTGCTTCTTCACAGCTTCTTTAAGAATTTTTGCCTCTTCATCTTTGAAAATTACAGTATGAGAAGCGACCACTCTCTTGAATTCTTTATTAAATTCAATGATTTGGAATTCTACTTCTTCACCTTTGCCTAATTTGCTTCCGTCTTCTTTTTCAAGGTGGCGAGCAGGAACAAATGCTACTACATCTTCATTAAACTCAACCGTTGCACCTTTGTCAACAATTTCAGTTACTTTAGCAGTGTGCTTGGTTCCAAGTGCAAATTCTTTTTCATATTTATCCCAAGGATTTGTCTCAGTTTGCTTGTGACCTAAGCTCAACTTACGTCCTTCAACATCCAATTCGAGTACAACCACTTCAAGGGTATCACCTACATTGGTAAATTCACTTGGGTGCTTGATTTTCTTAGTCCAAGATAAATCTGAAATATAGATTAAACCGTCAATTCCTTCTTCAAGCTCAACAAACACACCAAAATTTGTGAAGTTTTTCACCACACCATTGTGTTTAGAGCCTACAGGGAATTTGTTTGTAATATCTGTCCACGGATCTGGAGTTAATTGTTTGATACCAAGAGACATTTTGCGTTCCTCTCTATCTAAAGTAAGAATTACAGCTTCAACTTCATCTCCAACATTCACGAAATCCTGTGCGCTTCTTAAATGAGTTGACCAAGACATTTCACTTACGTGGATTAATCCTTCTACTCCATCTTCAACTTCGATAAACGCGCCATAATCTGCGATTACAACTACTTTTCCTTTTACTTTATCACCAATTTTAAGGTCTGAGCTAAGTGCTTCCCATGGATGTGCATTTAATTGCTTAAGACCCAATTGAATTCTTGTTTTATCTTCATCAAAATCAAGAATTACAACGTTTAAGGTTTGGTCTAATTCTACTATTTCATTTGGATGATTGATTCTGCTCCAAGAAAGATCAGTGATGTGAACAAGACCGTCAACACCTCCAAGGTCAACAAACACACCATAAGAAGTAATGTTTTTCACAACACCCTCCAGTACTTGTCCTTTTTCTAATTGACCAATGATTTCTTTCTTCTGCTCTTCAATATCAGCCTCGATAAGTGCTTTGTGAGATACAACAACGTTTTTGAATTCGTGATTGATTTTAACGACTTTAAATTCCATTGTTTTTCCTACATAACCATCATAATCACGGATTGGCTTCACGTCAATTTGAGATCCCGGCAAGAAGGCCTCGATACCAAATACATCGACAATCATACCACCTTTGGTTCTGCATTTCACATATCCATTAACGATACTTCCTTTGTCATGAGCTTCATTCACACGATCCCATGCTTTAATTGTTCTTGCTTTTCTGTGAGATAATACAAGTTGTCCTGTACTGTCTTCACGCACATCAATTAAAACCTCAACTTTGTCACCCACTTTAAGATCTGGGTTGTATCGAAACTCATTAAGAGAAATCACACCCTCACTCTTTGCGTTGATGTCAATAATAGCGTCGCGATCTGTCATATGTACGACAACACCTTCAACGACCTCATCGTTAAGTGTGTCAACAAAATTTTCTGCAACTAGTTTTTCAAATTCCTCCAGCTTTTGTTCGTCAATTAGTTCGATTCCCTCTTCATAATTGTGCCAGTTGAACTCTTGTAAGAATTTTTCAGGGTTTGCTTCTTTGGCAGACACCTCTTTTTTTGGTTCTTGAGTCGCTTTAGTAGCTTCTACTTGTACCTCTTCGTTTTTTGTTTCTTCAGCCATTGCTGATTAATTAATTTGTATCCTGTATTCCCTGAAAATTTAAGCAACTGAAACACAGAAGTGTTAGTAAATAGTATTATTTGTTCCCTTTTCAATTTTCATAAGTTGCAAAAAGGAGTGCAAAAGTAGTATTAAATTTTTAATTTTCAAAGATTTATTGCGCTTTCGCGAAAGCAATTAAACAATTCCTATTTATTAAAAATTGATTAGTTTCGTAAAGTTAAAATCATAATTCCATTCAAAATGACAAAAAAACTAGTTCTAATTACATTTGTACTTCTTTCAACACTATCGCTAAACGCCCAAACATCAGACCTCACCGTAGAAAAAATCATGCAGGATCCCAAGTGGATGGGTACCTTTCCTTCAGAAATTAAATGGGATGACCACAGCGAGTTTATTTATTTCAACTACAATCGCGACAACGACCCGACAGATTCATTGTATCGCATTGCAATAAACAGACCTATTATAATTGAAAAAGTAAAATGGAAAACGGAGAAGGAACTCATCCCGTTTAACGGAAATTACAATACCAACAAAACGCAAAAACTATACACAAAAAACAACACCTTAAAAATTTACAACCTTAACACTAAAAATGTATTAAAATTACTGGAACTTCCAGGAAGAATCACAAACCCTATTTTTCTTGCCAATGAAAATCAAATTGCTTTTCAATATGACAACAACGCCTATGTATATATGATTCAAAGCGGTTCATTAAAGAAGTTAACCCAAATTCAAACAGGGGAAAAGAAAACCGAAAAAGAAAAAGAAAAATCAGTTAAAAACATTTGGTTAAAAGATGATAACATTGAGCTACTTCAAGTAATTAGAGAACGAGAAAATAAAAAAGAAAGCAGTAAAAAGTTTAATGATATGACAAAGGATAAAGATCCTTTTGAATTCTATCTCGGCAAAAAAACAATGACAAATTTGCAGGTTTCACCAAATGAAAATTATGTTACTTTTAATTTAATAACAAGCGGAGACTCAGATGCTACTATTGTGCCAGATTATATTGATGCTTCTGGCTACACTGTTGATTTAAATACACGTGCCAAAGTTGGCGATAATCAAACTCAAGTAGAACTTGCCATTTACAATCTCAATAAGGATACGGTTTATATGGTTAAAACCGAAAACCTGCCAGGCATTAAAGACTTTCCTGATTATGTAAAAGACTATCCTGAAAAAGTTTGGGAAGCAAAAGTGCGTGATGTATATCTATCCAGAGTTTATTTTTCTGATAACGGTAGTCATGCCATCGTCAATGTACGCTCCAAAGATAATAAAGACCGTTGGATTGCAAAATTAGACCTTGAGACCGGCACGCTTGGGTCACTGGACAGACAACGTGACGAGGCTTGGATTGCCGGCCCAGGGATTGGATGGTCAATGGGAGGCGGCACTATGGGATGGTTACCTGATAATAAGCATTTCTATTTCCAATCTGAAGTTACAGGATATTCTCATTTATATATTGTTGATGTAACTAATGGTCGAAAAAAAGCCTTAACCTCAGGAAATTTTGAGGTTTTTGACCCCTTTATTTCTAATGATAAAAAACACTGGTATCTCACCACCTCTGAAGTTGATCCCGGTGAGCGCCACTTTTACAAAATGCCTTTAATGGGCGGAAAAATGGAAAAACTCACTAACCTCACAGGAAATAATGAGGTTGCACTTTCACCGGATGAAAAATTTATGGCCATAAGGCATTCATACAGCAACCAGCCCTGGGAATTGTATTATAAGCCTGCAATTGCAAACGTTAAAGAGATCCCTTTGACAAACGGGCAAACGGAGGCATTCAGTACTTACAATTGGCGAGTTCCTCAAATGATCCATTTCACTGCTTCAGATGGTGTTAAAGTACCGGCAAGATTATACACCCCAAAGGCAGAGGCAAACAATGGAGCAGGTGTTATTTTTGTTCACGGCGCCGGTTACCTTCAAAATGTGCATAAATGGTGGTCGTTGTATTTCAGGGAATACATGTTTCACAATTTATTGACTGATTTGGGATATACTGTTCTCGATATTGACTTTCGCGCAAGCGCCGGTTATGGTCGTGACTGGCGAACAGCTATTTATCGCCATATGGGAGGCAAAGACCTTTCAGATCAAGTGGATGGCGCCAAATATTTGGTTGAAGAACTTGGTGTTGATCCCGAGAGAATCGGGATTTATGGAGGAAGCTATGGAGGATTTATTACCTTAATGGCTTTGTTTAACGAAAGTGACACCTTTAAAAGCGGGGCTGCCTTGCGTTCTGTTACAGATTGGGCGCACTATAATCACGGTTATACCTCAAACATTTTAAACGAACCCTCTAATGACCCCATTGCTTACCGTCGCTCTTCACCCATTTATTTTGCTGAAGGACTTGAAGGCCATTTACTAATTGCTCACGGAATGGTTGATATTAATGTTCACTTTCAGGATGTGGTGCGACTGGCACAACGTTTAATCGAATTAGAAAAAGACAATTGGGAAATGGCGGTTTACCCCGCAGAAGATCACGGCTTTGTGGAACCAAGCAGCTGGATTGATGAGTATAAGCGCATTTTGAAATTATTTAATAATACACTTCTTGAAAAATAATCTTTAGTGAATCTTTAAAAAATAAAAGGGACAAACGAATTTAGCTTGTCCCTTTTCCAATTAAGCGAAATTTGTAGATGCGTTAATTGTTTTGAGGGAATCCACTTTCAGGGTTAGTATCCCAGAATACACGTTGT
>DAINOA010000033.1:0-20070 GCA_036735625.1 Planktosalinus sp.
CGCGCCTGCTTTGGGAGCAGGAGGTCGCAGGTTCGAATCCTGCCACCCCGACAATATTACTAAAACTCTGGTCGCGTAGCTCAGCTGGATAGAGCATCTGCCTTCTAAGCAGACGGTCAGAGGTTCGAATCCTCTCGCGATCACACAAAGCCTCACATTTTATGTGGGGTTTTATTATTTTATAGAGTTTTGTTATATAATTTTCTTGCAGAAAAGTACCAACTTGTTGTTATTAACATCGGTTGTAAAAAACAAAAACAAATCACCTCCATCCTTGATTTTCCATTTCTTTTTTAGGCCTGAAACTGATTCAGGAAAATTTCTCGTTGAAATATTTGCTTTGATTCCAAATAATTCTTTTTTCATTTCAGCTTTAACATATGGGATTACTTTTAAAACTTCAAATCGTCTTCCCGGGAAATCTATCAACTCGTCATTGGTAAATAAATGTGAACTTGGGGCTAGTTTTTCTATGGAAAATTTCAAACACAATACATCAAATAGGCCACTTTTCATAATTGCTGCATTGGGCTCGTACAGGAATTTTTTTGGTAACCAATAGTTTACTTTTTGGTTAAAATTTAATGGTGCTTCAAATTCTTCTTTATAAGAATCTAAAATATTTACAGTTTTTATATTAATAGTTCTTTCTTTGCCTTTTTCAAGCATCCATATTAATTCTTTTACTTCGTTTTTCGCAGCAATAATATGAATTTCATATACACTATGAAGTTCATTTAAGCCCGCACTAATATCGAGCATTGGTGAGGTTTTAATCATTAAAGTTGTACAATGTGTAAGAAGATAATCCAATTGAATAATAACATTTGGCAGGCAATCAGAAAGATAAAAAACTTTTCCTTTAATTGCATTTCGTCTGGAGGGATCTATATAAATTACATCAATTTTTTTATTCTTAATAGCAAGAATTCCATCTTCATTATAACAAAATATTTTTGGACTTAAAATCGAAAAATTATGTGCTGCGATCCTTGATAGTTCTTTGTTTATTTCAAAATGGAATGTTTTTTTAAATTTTTTTGAATAATAAAAAGAATCAACTCCAAATCCTCCAGTCAAATCTGCGATTGTATTGCCTGTCACCAATTCACTTTTGTATTGTGCTGTAATTTCTGAAGAGGTTTGCTCGAGGTGCAACTTTGGAGGATAATAAATATTTTTTGTTTTATACCAGGTTGGAAGCTTATTTTTTGCTTTCAATCTTCCCTGAATTTGAATGACAATTTCTTGGATAGAAACATTAGAAAATGGGGATCCTTTCAAAGTGAGTTTTATAAGGTCCTGATATAAATTAGTATCAATAAAATCTTGAACTTCTTTATTTAAAATAGATTTATTCAAACTAAAAGTTAAAGGTTTTCGGTGAGTCTTTTTACTATTTTGTTTTCAGATAAAAACTCTTTGCTAATTACTTTTATGACTGTATAGGAAGGAACGGCAGCTATCATTCCAAGAACACCAAATAACAACCCTCCAATGATAATAACCAAGAATATTTCAAGAGGATGTGAACGCACGCTATTTGAAAAAATGAGTGGCTGACTTAAAAAATTATCTATCAATTGTCCAATTACAAAACCAATCATAACATAAATTGTTGTGGGTAATATTACTGAACTAAAATCCTGCCCTAGATTACTGGACATTGTGAGAAACATCATAACAAAAGCACCAATTAATGGACCTAAATAGGGAATGATATTTAATAAGGCACATAAAAATGCAATTACTATAGCATTGTCTATTCCAAAAAATAATAATACAAAGGAGTAAATAATAAAAAGAACCATTATTTGAAAAACAAGTCCAATGAAGTAGCGGGATAATAAATTTTTAATCTTCACCAATGATTGTTCAAATCGGGCTTCTTTTTCATCAGGAATGAAAGTTAATATTCCATTTTCAAGAAGTTTACTGTCTTTTAATAGGAAAAATGAAATAAAAATAACAGAAAATAATCCAATACTAAACGATCCCAAAGCACTCAAAAAACTGTTTATAAATTCTGGAATAAACCCAAAGTCCAAGGAGCTCATAAAGTCTGAATTATTTACTTTGGTTTCCAAGTCAAAATTTGGACCTGAGAAATACACTAAAATTTCTGAGTATAAATTTTCAACGGTACCTGAAAGTGATTCAATATTTAGAAGCGAGAGATTGTGACTTTGTTGCTTTATTAAGGGTATAAATAAGAATAATAATCCTATAAAGAATCCAAAAATGATAATCATTGTTAAAAGTACTGCCAATAAATTTTTAAATCGCAATCGCTCTTTTAAAAATAAAATAATGGGTCTTCCTATGAGAGTAACTACACTGGCAAGTACCAAATAAAATAGTACACTTTGAATTTTATAAAAGAACCAGCATAGGATAATTATTCCGGCTATAATTGCTACTGCTTGGAGAATTCCCTTTCTAATTTCTTTTGCTTCCATTTGTCTTTAATTATAGGTTAATTCTCAAAAGCATATTTAATAATATTTACGCCCATTTGTAACGCCTTCTGTCTAGTTTCTTCAGGATTGTTGTGGACTTCGGGGTTTTCCCATCCGTTGCCTAAATCTGTTTCATAGGTGTATAGAAGTATAAGTCGGTCATCTTCAAAAATTCCAAAAGCTTGTGGCGGTTTATTGTCGTGTTCATGTATTTTAGGCAGCCCTCTTGGAAATTTGAAATGATAGGAAAAAATAGGGTGGGAAGGCGGTATTTCTTTCAATTCCTTATCAGGAAATAGTTTTTGTAACTCAGGTCTTAAAAAAATGTCCATTCCATAATTATCATCAATATGAAGAAAACCGCCACTTAATAAATAGTTTCTTAGATTTAAAACATCTTCAGGATTAAAAAAAACATTTCCGTGACCGGTCATATGTACAAAAGGGTATTGAAAAATTTCAAGGCTTGAAGTTTCAACTGTTTGGGGTTTTTCAGCAATTTTTGTATTGATGTTTTGATTTGAAAATTTAATTAAATTGGGCAGGGAAGTGGGGTTAGCATACCAATCACCCCCGCCATTGTATTTTAGAACAGCAATATCTTGAGCATTTATTGAAATGCTAATAAAGAATGTAAAAAAAACGATTAATCGAAAACTCATTTATTTAATATGTGGTTGTAACATTTTCATCGACAACTATTATAAAATCTGCTTTACCAATATGTTCTACATCAAGAACCGAGATGTCTTTTTGAGTTACAGTTGAAATGGTATTGTATCTTAAATTGGGTTCGGTTAATTTTAAATACCATAAAATGCCTTCATAAAAGTCACTGTGGTAAGCGCCGTTATAGTGAATAAACAATTCGTTTTCAACTCTGTTTTCCAAAATAGAAAAAGCCATGGTGGCGTCTTTGATGGCTTGTGCCTTTACAAGTTCAGGGGTACCGTGTTCTCCCATCATTGTTAGGATGTTTTGATAGGTGACTAAATTAGAATCAAAAGCAATAGGTAGGGGGGCTATCCATTTTTTTTCATCAACAGTTAAACTGTCTAAGATTTCAAATCCATTTCTAAATACCATACTTGCGTAGCGTCTGGGGATGTTTGTAGCAACAAACTCAAGATTATTTTCTTTAGCAAGTTTTACAAGTGGAGCATAATCTGTTTTATAATTTGACCAAAGTCGCGCAAGTGTATCGAACCCTTTTTGATTGATTTCACCGCTTAAAAATTTATTTAAAGCATCCTGATTATCACGTTCAAACATTTCTGCACCTAATTTTACATCTCTTATTTTGATTAAATCGTTGGTCAATTCAAACTGCAGCCAATGCGCAATGGCACTGTTATGTTGCTCTCCAAACAAAAGAATATCTCCAGTTTTTACGAGTTCTTTTAGTTCATTGTAATGTGTTTCAGAACCTTCTGAGGTAAAAATTGTATAGGCTTTTTTGTGCTGGCCAAAAGTTGTAAATGATATTGCCAAAACGACAATTAAAATGAGAAAATTGTTCATTGAAAATTTTTAGTGCTAATTTAAAAATTAAAAACCCGATTGAGAAAATAATCGGGTTTTAATTTTTGAAGTAGAATGTTATTTACCTCCACCTTCTTCCTTTTTTGTTGTATTAGATATTTTGGGCTTTTCACTTGCACCATCTCCCATTTGTGTGGGCGCTCCACGTTGTTGACCGTCAATCGTTTTTACTTCTACTTTTTTAGTTTTATTTGAGGGTTTTGGTTTCTCAATAACATCTGCATCTGTTTGTACAGGAATACCACGTTGTTGACCGTCAATTCTTTCGACTTGTTCTTTTTTAAGTTCTTCTAAAGCCTTTTCATTTTCGATATTTACTTCTTTCTCAATTACTTCAACAGTATGGTTTTTCTCATCAGAAACAATTACTTCTTCAGAATTCTGATTTGTATCTTCAGTGCCTTCAACTTTGATGACACTTTTTGTTTGTTTAACTTCTTTATCTATAACAGTTTCAACATTGGTGTCTTTTACAGTTGTTTTTTTTACAGTTGTTTCTTTCTTTATATTCTCATTCACTTGAGCTTGCAAGCCAACAAGCGAAAAAAGTGCAAAAAATAAAGTTACTAGTGCTGTGTGTCTCATGATTTTAAATTTTAGGTTATTTATCATTCAAATATACTTGTTTATTTTGTTAAATTTTTAAAATAAAAACATAAACTATTGCAAATAGTTAACATTCCAACTACATTCCTTTTATCGCATAAAATATTATGAGGATATATCCCATATTTTTCTAAATTAGCATCTTCTAAACTAACAATCACTAATTATTATGGAAAAAACCATCACTTCACCCAAAAAGGGATTTGCCAACAAAGCACTTGATCTTGTTGAAAAAATTGGAAACAAACTTCCTGATCCCGCTGTACTTTTTGCCTTATTGATGTTTTTTGTCTGGTTTGCCTCCTGGTATTTTTCTGGGGTGACCTTTTCAGAATTGGACCCCAGAACCGGAAGTTCCATAAAAATTAAAAATTTACTGGAACCCAATGCTCTTACAGATTTTATGGCCAATATGGTGCATACATTTGTTACTTTCCCACCTTTGGGCGTGGTGCTTGTGGCTATGCTTGGTCTTGGTGTGGCTGAATATACAGGTTATATCAATGCCGGACTTCGTGCTATTCTTTCTGTAACTCCAAAAATGTTACTCACTCCTGTTTTAGTGGGTGTGGGTGTTTTGAGTCACGTTGCGGTAGATGCAGGTTATGTACTGGTTATTCCGCTGGGTGCTGTTATTTTTTATGCTGCCGGGCGTCATCCCCTTGCAGGAATTGCAGCAGCCTTTGCAGGTGTTTCTGGTGGGTTTTCTGCCACCTTCTTTGTACCTTCGAGTTTAGACCCGCTTTTAGCCGGTCTTACTGAAGTTGCAGCAAGGTTGTCTTCAGACCCTGCCGCAGCCGAGATAGTTATAAACCCTCTAAACAACTATTATTTTACAACCGCTTCTACCTTTTTGGTTATCATTATAGGTTGGATTTTAACCGACAAATTTATTGAGCCGCGTTTACAAAAGACGCTGGTGGATGCTGATGCAGCAGACTTGCCAAAAATGGAAACTTTAATGGCTTCAGAGAAAAAAGGCCTGGTTTGGGCTACTGTGGCTATGATGTTAAGCTTGGTATTATTGATAGTTTCAACTTTACCGGAAACTTCTGCATGGAGAGCACCAAGCGGTGAAATCACCGATTCTGCTGCACCATTAATGAAATCGATTGTTGCCATCATTTTTGTTTTCTTCCTGATTCCGGGAGTGGTGTATGGCTATGTGGCCAAGACTGCAGACAATCACCGCGAAATTGTAAAAGGAATGAGTAAAGCAATGAGCGGTATGGGCTATTATGTGGTAATGGCATTTTTCTGTGCCTTGTTTATCTATTCCTTTGGTCAATCAAACCTTGGAGCATTACTGGCAATAAAAGGTGCTAACTGGCTTAAAGCTATGGAATTTCATATGAGCTTTACACTTGTTGGAATAGTTTTTCTATCTGCTTTTGTAAACCTGCTTGTAGGTTCGGCTTCGGCTAAATGGGCTTTGATTGGTGCTGTTATGGTGCCTATGCTTATGGAATTGGGGATTTCGCCAGACCTTACTCAGGCTGCTTACCGTGTGGGGGATTCTTCCAGTAATATAATTACACCACTTTTACCTTATTTCCCGCTCATAGTAGTCTTCTGTCAGAAATATGTTAAATCAACCGGTATTGGAACCCTGGTCGCACTCATGCTTCCCTATTCCATAGCGATGATAGTATTGTGGACGCTGTTCCTGCTCGGTTTCTGGGCCTTTGATATTCCTTTGGGAATCGGCTCCAGCTTTACTTTCCCGGCAGGAAATTAAATATTAAAACACTAATTTTTAAAAGATGTTTGTCAATTTTGGCAAACATCTTTTTTTATTCCTGAAAATTCAATTGAAGATGTATCTTTGCACCCTTTAAAAATGATATTTTATGAAAGCCGGAATCGTAGGTCTTCCCAATGTTGGTAAATCCACATTATTTAACTGTTTGTCAAATGCCAAAGCACAAAGTGCCAACTTTCCGTTTTGCACCATTGAACCCAATATTGGTGTAGTCAACGTGCCAGACCCCAGATTGCAAAAACTGGAGTCTTTAGTAAAGCCGGAACGCGTGCTTCCTGCAACTGTTGAAATTGTGGATATTGCCGGTCTTGTAAAAGGTGCAAGCAAAGGTGAAGGACTTGGAAACCAATTCCTGGGAAACATCAGGGAAACTGATGCGATTCTTCATGTTTTAAGATGTTTTGACAACGACAATATCGTTCACGTTGATGGTTCTGTAAACCCTATAAGGGATAAAGAAACCATCGATATGGAATTGCAACTAAAAGACTTAGAAACAGCCGAGAAAAAACTTGAAAAAGTAAAACGGGCTGCCAAAACCGGAAATAAAGAAGCTCAAAAAGAAGAAGAAGCTCTTTTAAAAGTAAAAAAAGGCTTGGAAGCGGGAATCTCCATCAGAGCAATTGAATTCTCAGCCTCTGAAAGGGAAGATTTTATTGAACCACTTCAATTTATTACAGACAAACCGGTAATGTATGTTTGCAATGTTGATGAAGGCGCTGCAGTAACGGGAAACAAATATGTGGACCAGGTTAAAGACAATGTAAAAAACGAAAATGCCGAAGTATTGGTGCTTGCTGTTGGCACAGAAGCCGATATTACAGAGTTGGAAACCTATGAAGAGCGACAAATGTTTCTTGAGGATTTAGGTCTTGACGAAGCCGGTTCGGCAAAGTTGATTCGTTCAGCATACAAATTATTAAACCTACAAACCTATTTTACCGCGGGAGTTAAAGAAGTGCGCGCCTGGACCATTCCCATTGGATCCACAGCCCCGCAGGCAGCCGGGGTCATCCACTCAGATTTTGAAAAAGGATTTATTCGTGCCGAAGTCATTGCTTATGACGACTATGTTCATTTTGGCAGTGAAGCCAAAGTTAAAGAAGCCGGTAAAATGAGGGTAGAAGGAAAGGAATACATCGTCAAAGATGGCGATGTGATGCACTTTCGATTTAATGTATAAACAAAAAACTCGCTTTGAAAGCGAGTTTTTTGTTATTTAATTCTTTTGAAGAATATACATTTCTGCCAAATTTCCTTCAATAGGCTTGCCTTCCAAATCCAGTTGTCTTAAATGGTTTTCACCCACTTTAAATAGAGTGGCATGGGCATTTTCTTTGTTGGTTAAAACAACAGTTCCACCATCTTCTGTCCATTGAAGACTACCTGTTTCTTCAAAAACAGTATCGTCTTTACCCATATAAACTCTTTTAATTTCATATGAATTATCATTTATCAAGACCACTTCGGTTTTAATTCCTTCACAATCTGCACAAGGTAAAATTCCGGAATAGGAACCTTGCCAATCAAGAGCAATTTGTGAGGTAGACATATCCGGGACTTGCTCGATTTCAGTTTGTGCTTCAACTTCTTCATTATCTGAAGTTTTGTTGTTTTTGCAAGACAAAAATAGGACTAAGCATACCGAAAAGACAAGTAGTTTTTTCATAATTGTTTTAGTTTTAAGTTTTTATAAAATTACAATTTTTCTTAACAAATCAAAGTGTTTTATTGTTAATTACTTTCCTTTTTCGTGGTTTCATTTTTTTACCCGAAGTCTTATATTAGCGGGTCTATCACACGACTTAATAATGACTAAAGAAACCCAATATACCGAGGATAATATCCGTTCATTGGACTGGAAAGAGCACATCAGGATGCGTCCCGGGATGTACATCGGCAAACTGGGTGACGGTTCCTCACCAGACGATGGAATTTACATTCTTCTAAAAGAAGTACTCGACAACTCCATTGATGAATATGTTATGGGTGCCGGAAAAACAATTGAAATACGCATCAAGGACAAAGAAGTCAAAGTGCGAGATTATGGTCGTGGTATTCCACTTGGAAAGGTGGTTGATGTTGTTTCTAAAATGAATACCGGAGGAAAATATGATACCCGCGCTTTTAAAAAATCTGTAGGTTTAAATGGTGTGGGCACCAAAGCGGTGAATGCACTTTCCTCTTTTTTCAGAGTAGAATCAGTAAGAGACAATCAAGTAAAATTTGCAGAGTTTGAAAAGGGAAACCTGCTTGTTGACCCAAACCCAGAAGAATCATCTTCACGCCGTGGAACCAAAGTTATTTTTATTCCGGATGAAACAATTTTTAAAAACTTCAGGTACCGCAATGAGTATGTTGCAAAAATGCTCAAAAACTATGTCTATCTCAACCGCGGACTCACCATCGACTTCAACGGCGAAAAATATTATTCAGAAAACGGGCTTAAAGATTTACTTGAAGAAAACATTCATCACGATGATATACTTTACCCCATAATCCATATCGAGGTAGAAGATATTGAAATTGCACTCACTCACAGTAAAACCCAATACAGCGAAGAATACCACTCCTTTGTAAACGGCCAGAATACTACACAAGGAGGAACGCATCTAAATGCCTTCAGGGAAGCTTTTGTAAAAACTATAAGGGAGTTTTATGGAAAGAATTTTGAAGCGAGTGACATCAGAAAATCCATTGTTTCTGCTATTAGTATCAAGGTAATGGAACCGGTTTTTGAGAGTCAGACCAAAACAAAACTGGGCTCGACAGATATGGGAGGTAATTTACCGACGGTGCGCACTTTTATTATTGATTTTGTAAAGAAACACTTAGACAATTACCTGCATAAAAATCCGGAAACAGCAGATAAATTACAGCGCAAAATCCTTCAAGCTGAACACGAAAGAAAAGAGCTTTCAGGAATAAGAAAACTTGCAAAAGAACGCGCTAAAAAAGCGAGCCTTCACAATAAAAAATTGCGTGATTGCCGCATTCATCTGCAGGACTCAAAATCTGAAAGACAACTGGAAACAACCTTGTTTATTACCGAAGGAGATTCAGCAAGTGGTTCAATAACAAAAAGTAGGGATGTGAACACACAGGCCGTTTTCAGTTTAAAGGGAAAACCATTGAATTGTTATGGATTGTCCAAGAAAATTGTTTACGAAAACGAAGAATTCAATCTGCTTCAGGCTGCTCTCAATATTGAGGAAAGTATTGAAGATTTGCGTTACAACAACATTGTAATCGCCACAGATGCTGATGTGGACGGAATGCACATCCGGTTATTGCTCATTACTTTTTTCCTTCAATTTTTTCCTGAATTGATTAAAGAAGGACATTTGTATATTTTACAAACGCCGCTCTTTCGCGTAAGGAATAAAAAAGAAACCATTTACTGCTATTCTGAAGAAGAACGTGTCAATGCCATTGAAAAATTAAAACCAAAACCCGAAATCACCCGTTTCAAAGGTCTTGGTGAAATTTCGCCGGATGAGTTTAAACACTTTATTGGTGCCGATATTCGGCTTGACCCTGTGATGCTTGAACGCAGTATGTCTATTGAAGAGTTGCTTTCGTTTTATATGGGCAAAAACACACCCGAAAGACAAGAATTTATCATTGATAACCTCAAATTTGAGGTTGATAAAGTAGAGGAACACCCACCCGCGCAGTCACTTAGCGAAACCGAAGTGTAAGCGGTTGTTACGTGAAATAAAAAGAAGAATTACAAATTAACTCAATGAACGACGACCAAAACCCAAATGAAGAAGAGTTTCCCATTCAACAAGATGGAAATACTGCGGGAGATACCATTATTAAGGTAAATGGAATGTTTAAAGACTGGTTTCTGGATTATGCGTCTTATGTAATCCTGGAACGAGCTGTGCCTGCTATTGAAGACGGATTCAAACCGGTTCAACGTCGCATTATGCATTCTATGAAAGACCTTGATGACGGTCGTTACAACAAGGTTGCAAATATTGTAGGCCACACTATGCAATATCATCCTCACGGTGATGCCAGTATTGCAGATGCGATGGTACAAATAGGGCAGAAAGACATTTTAATCGACACTCAAGGAAATTGGGGAAATATTTTAACCGGTGACAGTGCTGCAGCTTCTCGATATATTGAAGCCCGACTCTCAAAATTTGCTTTGGATGTGGTCTATAACCCAAAAGTGACTCCCTGGCAACAGTCTTACGACGGAAGAAGAAAAGAACCCATCAACCTTCCGGTAAAATTTCCGATGCTTTTAGCGCAGGGCGCAGAAGGGATAGCGGTTGGACTTTCGACCAAAATATTACCCCACAACTTTAATGAGCTTATTGAGGCTTCAATCAAGCATTTGCAGGGAAAAAAATTCACTATTTACCCAGACTTTCCCACTGGAGGAATTGCTGACATTACAAACTACAATGACGGTTTAAGAGGAGGCAAGGTGCGTGTGCGTGCCAAGATTCATCAACTCGATAAAAACACCCTTGTGATTTCCGAAATTCCTTTTGGAACTAATACTTCCACTTTGATTGACTCTATTTTGAAAGCCAATGAAAAAGGAAAAATTAAAATTAAAAAAATAGACGATAACACATCTGCTGAAGTTGAAATCCAGATTCATTTGCCTTCAGGACTTTCGCCCGATAAAACCATTGATGCCTTGTATGCGTTTACGGCTTGTGAAACGTCAATTTCGCCGTTAGGCTGTGTTATTGAAGACAACAGACCTCTGTTTGTTGGGGTTTCAGAAATGCTAAGACGTTCAACAGAAAGAACCGTTGAACTGCTTAAAGCCGAATTGCAAATACAACTTGACGAGCTGGAAGAACAGTGGCATTTTGCTTCTTTGGAGCGCATTTTTATCGAAAACAGGATTTACCGTGATATAGAAGAAGAAGAAACTTGGGAAGGTGTGATTGCTGCTATCGACAAAGGATTACAACCCCACATAAAGCATTTAAAACGCGCCATTACTACAGATGACATAGTTCGATTGACCGAAATCAAGATCAAACGCATCTCAAAATTTGATATTGACAAAGCCCAGCAAAAAATAGATTCCCTTGAAGAGCAGATTGCACAAATCAAACACTATCTTGATAATTTGATTGAGTATGCCATCAATTACTTCAAGCGTTTATTAAAGGAATATGGAGCAAGCAGGGAGCGTAAAACTGAACTCAAAATATTTGATGACATTGAAGCTACTAAAGTGGTCATTAGAAATACAAAACTATATGTAAACAGGGAAGAAGGATTTGTGGGAACAGCCTTAAAAAAGGATGAATATGTAACCGATTGTAGCGATATTGACGACATTATCGTTTTTACCGATGACGGAAAAATGATGGTGACAAAGGTGGACACAAAAACTTTTGTGGGTAAAAACATCATTCATGTAGCTGTATTTAAGAAAAAAGATAAACGCACCATTTACAATATGATTTACCGAGATGGTGCCAAAGGAGCTTCCTATGTGAAACGCTTTGCTGTAACCGGCACTATCAGGGACAACGAGTATGATATGACACAAGGAAGTAAAGCTTCAAAAGTACTCTATTTCACCGCAAACCCCAACGGTGAAGCCGAAATTGTACAAGTTCTTTTAAGACAAACCGGAAGTATTAAAAAACTCAAATTTGACCTCGATTTCGCTGATATTATTATCAAAGGAAGAAACTCAAAAGGAAATATTGTCTCCAAATATCCCATCAAACGCATCGAGCTTAAAGAGAAAGGACTTTCAACACTCAAGCCGAGAAAAATATGGTTTGACGACACGGTACAGCGATTGAATCTTGATGCGAGGGGAGAATATCTGGGCGAATTCAGAAAAGATGACAGGTTATTGATTATCAATCAATCAGGTAAAGTAAAAACGGTAATTCCTGATGTAACATTACGTTTTGACGAGGGAATGATACTGCTTGAAAAATGGAAACCCAAAAAGCCTATTTCGGCTATTTATTGGGAAGGTGAAAAGGAATTGTTTTATGTAAAACGTTTTCTTGTTGAAAATGAAGACAAGGATGAACTGTTTATCACAGAACATCCAAAATCTTATTTAGAAATCATTTCCACAGACTACAAGCCAGTTGTGGAGCTTGAATTTGTTAAACCGCGCGGAAAAGACCCTAAAGAAAGTCAAATAGTTAAACTTGAAGAATTTATTGCCATTAAAGGAATCAATGCCCAGGGAAATCAATTAACAAAAGAAAAAGTGAAGCAAATCAATCTATTGGAGCCCATACCCTTTAATGAGCCCGAGGAATTACCAGTTGAGGAAATAGAAGTCGTGGATGAAGAAAATGTAAAAAATAATCCTGAAATAAAAAATTCTGAATCAAAAGGAGATAATGACTCAAGGGATGAAAATGGTCAAATTATAATGAATTTGGATTAATCTACTCGTCTCGCAAAACCTCGTTCTTTTTTAGTTTGACCCACAATATTGTATTCAAACGTATAGGTGTTTTTATCTGTAGTAAGAATTTTCATATGAATGGCTTTTTGATCTGCCATATTTCGCGGGTTCAGTTTTTTAAGAATATACTCACAATCATTAATCCACCTTATGGAGGAAGTATCTGCTTTACCCCTAAAGTAATCAATTTCAATACTATCATTGCGCACAAAGGTAGTTTTAAGAATTTCAGTACCAACTAAGGCTTCAAATTCAAAAATACCTACTCTAAAATTTTCACATTTTCGTTCCGGATTGTAGCAAGAAACAAAAAAACAGGAGAAAAGAAGAGTTACTATATAGCGCATTTCAATTTTTTTACAAATTTCAGCAAAAAAATGGAAGAGTGCTAATTTTTATAATCTTTAAAAGAGCCATCTTTGAAGAAAATAATTATTCTTTCAATATTTACCTGACTATTTAGATCTTGGATAGTTGTAAACTGTTTTTTTTCATTAATTGACTTATTGTTTTCAGATAAAACTGAAGGAATTGATTCTACCTCACTGGTGATTTCATTTTTTAATTCTGAATCTGGAAATTCTCCTTTTCCATTTAGCAACCAATATAATTTAACGTCAGGAAATTTTTCAAGAATTTTCATTACAAATTCCAAGCTTGGTTTGTTTCTTCCTGAAAGCAAATGTGAGATACTCGACCGGTTAAAATCAATTTTATCTGCCAGTCCGGAAGAGGAGAGACTATAAAAATCCATGATTATTTGTAGCCTTTTTGAAAAATCTTCACTGTTTATCATTGTAATAAAAAATAATCACTCTATTTATTACAAATGTAATTTTTATTTATAATCAAAGCAATAGAATTGAAAAAAAATAAATAAAATATATTAATTATTACTTTATATAAATATTTATAATGTACTGAAATAAAGATATGTAGTATAATTAAAATAGATAAAGATTATTTTATTGACTGAATTGCCAAATAATAGGCATTGTTCAGGTTAATTAATTTACCGTTGTAAACAAAAACATTCTTTTTATGGTTTACAGATGTAAACTTAAGCTTGTTTACATTTGTAATATAAAATAAAAAATGAATACAGTATCCCTTTTTAATCAATATAAAGAACAATCACTCTATGGAAGGTATATTCCTTTGGATTCTATAAAACCATTGCTTTTTTCTCAATCAAAAATTGTAAGGATTAATTTAGAAGGTCATTCTGAAGAAGATCGGGATATTCATTCTTTGACTTTAGGCTCAGGAAAATTTAAAGTTTTGATGTGGTCACAAATGCATGGTAATGAGACGACAGCAACCAAAGCCATTTTTGATTTATTAAACTTTTTGAATTCAGATGGAAATCTTCAGAAAACCATTTTAAAAAACTGTACACTTAAAATTATTCCAATGCTCAATCCTGACGGAGCACATCGCTACACTCGCGAAAATACAAACTTGATCGATTTAAACAGAGATGCTCAGGACAAATCTCAAAAGGAAACCAAGGTACTGTTTAATGCTTTTGAATCCTTTAATCCTGATTTATGTTTAAATATGCACGATCAACGCAGTATTTTTTCAGTAGGAAATACATCTAAATCTGCTATCATATCCTTTTTAGCACCAGCAGCAGACGAATCTAAATCAATAACAAACACAAGAGCTTATGCGATGCAATTAATCTCCTCAATGAGTCAAAAATTAGAGGCTTTGATTCCCAATCACATTGGTCGATATGATGATAGTTTTAATATTAATTGTGTGGGTGATAGTTTTCAATCGCTTGGAATACCAATAATTTTATTTGAAGCCGGACATTATCCGGGAGATTATCAGCGTGAAAAAACAAGAGAATATATTTTTTATTCCTTGTTGTACCTTTTAGAACTAGTTTCAACTACAAAAACTCTATTACCTGAAATTAAACACTACAATAGATTACCTGAAAACAAAAAATTGTTTTTTGATATAATTATCAGAAATGCAAAACTTTCAAATGAAACAGGGCTTGTTGATATAGCAATTCAGTTTGAAGAAAAATTAATTAATGAGACTATTCAATTTATACCTAAAGTTCAGAAAATAGGGGACTTATCAAAGTTTTTTGCCCATAAGAATTTGAAAGCAAACGGTAAGTTAGTTTATATTGATAATAAGCCAACAATTCAAAATCACCAAACGATAACCAATTTATCAATTGAAAATGAAAAAATATCAATGATTTAGCCATTTTTTAGTTTTTGTTTAAGAATATTTTTCAATTATGCTCTTATATTTGCAGATAAATCAATAAAAATATAAAATAATGGCTAAATTTAAACTTGATAATGTTGATCATCAAATACTTGATATGTTAATAGATAACTCAAGAGTTCCCTTTACTGACATAGCAAAAAAACATAATGTTTCGGCAGGAACAATTCACGTTAGAGTAAAAAAAATGGAAGATGCCGGAATTATTACAGGCTCATCTTTGACGGTTGACTATACTAAGTTAGGTTATTCTTTTATTGCTTATGTTGGGATTTTTCTCCAAAAAACTTCCCAAACAACCTTTGTTTTAGAAAGGCTCAAAACAATTCCAAATGTAACAGTAGCACATATTACAACAGGAAAGTTTAATATATTTTGTAAGATTAGAGCAAAGGACACTACTCATGCTAAAGATATTATTTATGAAATTGACGATATTGATGGTGTCTTAAGAACAGAAACTATGATTTCACTGGAAGAAAGCATAAATGATAAAAAGCGACTAATGCACCATATATTTGATAATTAATGCTAACATCAAAAAATGTAATAAAAGAAACTGAGTATGCTCCTTTTTATGGGAAGTATATTAAACTTGCACCAGATCTTTCAATAGATAACGCACTTCTAAAAAGCTCTGAATCTTTTATTTCATTTTTTAAAAACTTATCTGATAAACAAGCACTTTTTAAATATAATCCAGATAAATGGTCTTTAAAGGAACTGTTACTACACTGCATTGATACAGAACGAATTATGTCTTACAGAGCATTGCGATTTTCAAGAAATGATAAAAATGAATTGCCGGGATTTGAACAGGATGATTATGTTTTTGAATCAAATGCAAATCAAAGAAAAATTAAAGATTTATTAAATGAATACAAAAGCGTTAGAAAATCTACGATTAATTTGTTCGCAGGATTTGATTCAAAAGTTTTAGAACGTTCTGGAAATGCAAGTGGAAATAGAATGTCTGTAAGAGCATTAGGTTATATCATATCAGGCCATGAGTTGCACCATCTAGAGATTTGTAAAACTAGATATACCATTTAAACTAATTTTTCGTCATCACCATCATCATCAATTTCGTCAAGAGGTTTCTCAGGTAATTCAACTATAGGTTCATTAAAATCGTCTGCGTCATAGTCATCTTCATCAAAATTAGCCATAGAATTGACTAGTTTTGAACTTACTTTCACCAGATAAATATCATCTCCTTTTTTCACTTCAACAGCCTCAATAAGTTCTCCTTTCAAATTTTTGAATGTGATGATGTCTTCATCATCATAACCAAAGGGGTATTTTTCAACTAGAAGAGATAAAATTTCGGGTGTTAGCTTTTTAAAATCAACGATAACACGTTTCATAAGTTTTGGGGATTGGTTTTAATGATATTAAAACTACATTTTTTTTTGATTCAAAAAAAATTTTAAAATAAAAAGCTATAGATTATCTTAATTCTAAATAAAAATTAAATGCACTATAAATCAATTCATTAGAAATATCTCCTTTTATTTGGTAAGCCCCTATATTTTCAAGTAAAACAAAATTTATAGTTCCGTTAGTGTTCTTTTTGTCATATTTAAGCAAGTATAGGATTTCATCGATATCGGTCTTTTTAAATGAAATTATACTAAAATAGCTTTTATACAATCGCAATAGTTTAGCTAGTTTTTCTTTAGGAAACCCTAATACTATATGAGAAATATAACAAGCAAGAATAAGTCCTATCGCCACAGATTCTCCGTGAAGAAGTGGTTTAAAATCTTTTTTTAGATGTGAAAAAGTTTCAATTGCGTGCCCTAGCGTGTGTCCAAAATTCAAGGTTTTTCGCAAGTTCTGTTCTTTTGGATCCTTTTCAACGATTTCCTTCTTAATCATAATTGATTCATAAATAACAGCATTTAGTATTTCATTAAGTGCTATTTTAGTATTGGAAACTAAATCCCAATAAGATTCTGAATGAATCAACCCGTGTTTTAAAATTTCAGCAACACCAGAGTTGAATTCTTCAATAGGAAGTGTATTTAAAAAATGAGTGTCTATAATTACAGCTTTGGGATTTACTATAAGACCAATTTGATTTTTCAACATACCTAAATCAATTCCTGTTTTTCCGCCAATCGACGCATCTACCATGGAAAGTAGGGTAGTGGGAATATTTATATATGCCAAACCCCTTAAATATGTTGAAGCAACAAAGCCTCCAATATCTGTGACAACACCACCACCAAGATTAAGGATAAGTGCTTTTCTATCTAGCGCAACATCAGAAAAAAATTGCCATAATTCCTTACAAGTCTCTATGTTTTTAAAACGCTCTCCAGACTGTATACTGATATACTCAACAGAACATTTTACAACTAATTTAGACATGAAATAGTCCTGGCAATATCGATTTGTATTGCTGTCTGTAACAACTACAATTTTTGAAGGAGATAACGATTCAATGTGTTGATTTAAAGACCTGTACTTATTAGCGTCAAGGTGTATTGAATATTCATTTGTCACGATAGAGTTCATAGTATTTTCTTGCTTTTTTGGAGAGTGAAAATAAGGAGAAAACTTAAAAAATGGCAATAAAACTAAGTATATTTGTAAGATAAATTTTAAATATATATGCAAGAAAACCATCTTTTTGAAAACACACAAGTTGCCTTCACACTTAAAACAGACTCTGAATTGGAACGTGCATACTTTTTATTTAAAATGATTGGAAATGAACCGCTTGTGAAAATTGGAACTGCAGCTACAAAATTTGCATTGAATGTTAATTTACCGGTCGAAGGTCTAATACGTTCAACTGTTTTTGATCACTTTTGTGGTGGTGTTAATGAAGAAAATTGTCTTCCTGTGGTTGAGAAAATGTTTGAAAAAGGAGTTTATTCTGTATTAGACTATTCTGTGGAAGGAAAAAATCTAGAGATGTCTTTTGATATCGCAACAGATAAAGTATTACGTCTTACAGAGTTTGCAAAAAATAAAAGCGCACTTCCATTTTCAGTATTTAAGCCCACCGGATTTGGAAGACTCGAAGTCTATAGAAAAGTATCAGAAAATGAAGCCTTAAACACTGTTGAACGTATAGAATGGGAAAAAATTAAAGAGCGATTTGATAAAGTGTGCCAAATGTGTGCAGATACAGATGTTGCATTACTTATTGATGCAGAAGAAAGTTGGATGCAGAAAGCTGCAGATGACCTCATTCTTGAGATGATGAAAAAATACAACAAAGAAAAAGTGGTTGTTTATAATACTATACAGTGTTACCGTTGGGACCGACTTGATTATTTGAAAGAAGTATTAAGTATTGCATCAAAAGAAGGGTTTAAGCTAGGTTTTAAAATAGTAAGAGGTGCTTATTTGGAAAAGGAAAATAAAAGAGCAGATGCGATGGGATATAAAAGCCCTATTTGTGAAACCAAAAAAGCCACAGATGATAATTTCAATACTATTATGTCCTTTCTTTTTGATCACCCGGATATTATGACTGTTTTCATAGGTACTCATAACGAAGAGAGCTGTTATTTGGCAATGGATCTCTTAAAACAAAAAGGAATTGATAAAAACGATAAACGCGTTTGGTTTGGGCAACTTTATGGTATGAGCGATCACATCAGTTTCAATTTAGCTCTAGCCGGCTACAACGTTGCTAAGTATTTGCCATTTGGCCCTGTAAAAGACGTGATGCCTTATTTGATAAGAAGAGCTGAAGAAAATACTTCAGTGGCCGGTCAAACCAGTAGGGAATTGAGTTTATTAAAAAAAGAAAAACAACGCAGAAATATTTAATCAATTTCTAAAAGTGATAGAATAACGGCTTCATCAGTACAATTTTCAACTTTGAGTTTTAAATCTTTATTTTCCACCATCCCAGTAATTATATAGATGTTGCAAATATCCAGGTTTGTGTTGCTTTCGCTGAAATCTACTTTTCCTATATTTAATAAAACAGATACCATTGATGTGTCAAGGTTGTTTTGCTGAATTTTCAATAAAACATCATCAGAATAGATTTTAGGTTTCATTCTAATGTTTTTTTTGACCCGGGCATTGGGACTGTAATCACAACTAGCTTCTTTTTTACTGAGAAAAAAATACAAAAATATAAGACCAATAGAAAAACCAAAAAGATAAAAGGCAAGACGATGAATAAACTTCATTTACAATTATAGAATAAAAAGATTGATATCACTGTATGGCATATCAAACCAATCTGAAATGGATTTATTTGTTAAAATGCCTCGATAAAAGTACAACCCATTTTTTAAACCACTATCAAATCGAATTGCATTTTCAATACCACCAGCCTCAGCGATGTCAACTAGATATGAAGTAAAAATATTACTTATGGAAATAGAGGCTGTTTTTGGATATCGCGCAGGAATATTGGGAACACCATAGTGAATCACACCATTTTTTATAACTATAGGGTTGTCATGTGAAGTTGTTTCTGAAGTTTCAAAACACCCTCCCATATCAATACTTACATCAATAATTACAGCTCCTTTTTTCATATTTTCAACCATTGTTTTAGAAACAATTACCGGAGATCTGTTTTTCCCTCTCAAAGCGCCAATAGCAACATCACAGCGTTTAAGTGCTTTTAAAAGATTTTTAGGCTGTAATGTTGATGTATATAGCGGACTTCCCAAATTTGTTTGTAAACAACGTAATTTTGTAATTGAATTGTCAAAAACCTTGATACTGGCTCCTAACCCTAAAGCAGAACGCACAGCAAATTCTCCTACTGTCCCGGCTCCAATAATCACAACTTCTACAGGCGGTACTCCACTAATGTTTCCAAACATCAAGCCATTGCCATCCTTGGCATTTGCCATCAATTCTGCCGCAATAAGAACCGAAGCGGTTCCTGCTAATTCGCTCAAAGCTCTCACGACAGGGTAAGCACCATTATCATCCTGAAGAAATTCAAATGCAAGAGCAGTGATTTTCTTTTTGGAAAGAGCTTCAAAAAATACTTTTTCTCTTGTTTTGAGTTGTAAAGCAGA
>DAINOA010000034.1:0-18871 GCA_036735625.1 Planktosalinus sp.
TTCCTCCTACTTTTAATGTAATTACTATAAGTAGTGACAATGGTTCAGGAAGTGAAGGATTCACAGATTTAATTGTGAATGTCACTGAAGATGTCACTGTTGATTTTGACTGGAGTTACACGACCCTAGATGGGCCTGGTTTTGATAGTTTTGGCTACATCATCAATGGTGTCTATACAGAATTAACTAATCCCGGAGGGGCAAATAACCAAACAGGTAGTGCTACTGTACCGTTAGTAGCCGGTCAGGTATTTGGCTTTAGAGCGAGATCTTCAGACGGTTTGTTTGGACCCGCTACCATTACAGTAAGCAACTTTATGCCCGGGTTTGTTGGACAATTTGATCCTTCAAACTGGACAGAGGTACTTACCAACTCAGATGGTTCAGCAGTATTTGTTGAAGTATCACCCGGTAGTGCATCTACATTTGATAACTGTGGTATTACAGTAAGTGCAATAGACATAAGCTGCTTTACGTGTGCAGACATAGGAACTCCGGTAACGGTGACCTTGTTTGTATCAGATGCCAGTGGAAACATAGCCGCCGGTACTGCAGTAGTAACAGTAGTTGATGTCTTGGCACCGGTTATTGACTGTCCTGCAGATCAAACTGTAGATACAGATCCAGATTCAATTACCTATACCCTTCCAGATTATTTTGGTGAAGGCTTGGCTACAGCCACAGACAACTGTACAGACCCTGTGACTATATTGAGTCAAACTCCTGCACCGGGAACGTTGTTATTAGATGGTACTTATACAGTTACTTTAACAGCAGAGGATGAGTATGGAAATATTGGAGAATGTTCATTTGAGTTGACTGTAGAGACCATACTGGGTGTTGATGACAATGCATTGGCAAATGCCGTTGTGATGTATCCAAACCCGGCAGCGTCTTATGTGAACATCAAAAACAATTCACAAATAGGATTGACAGAGGCAACTATCTATGACATCAATGGTAAATTAATATCTAAGTTTGACTTATCACAAATGGTTGGCGAGCAAAGACTGGATGTGTCTAATTTAGCATCAGGCGTTTATATGGTAAACATCAGCAGTGCAGATGCAACCACTGTAAAACGATTGATTAAAAAGTAATTTTTAATTATATATAATCAAAGAAAACCCCCGAAGTGAAAGCTTCGGGGGTTTTTGATTTATTAAGGTTTAAATACATAAATAATAATAAGTTTTAAAGTCCTACTTGTTTAAAAGTATGTATTTTTGCATTTAGATTTTTTAAAAATAAAAGTGTACTATGTCAGAAACTATCGAAAGAATAAAATGCCTGATTATTGGTTCAGGACCGGCAGGTTATACAGCTGCTATTTATGCTGCAAGAGCTGATTTGCACCCGGTTGTTTATACCGGTATGGAGCCGGGTGGCCAGTTAACTACTACCACGGAAGTTGATAATTTTCCGGGTTACCCAGATGGTGTTGATGGCCCCACAATGATGGTTCATCTTCAACAACAAGCTGAGCGTTTTGGAACACAGGTTAGAATAGGAATGATTACTGCTGTTGAATTGAGTGATGAAGTGGGAGGGATTCACAAAGCCACCGTTGATAATTCAAAACAGATTGAAGCAGAATCAATCATAATTTCTACAGGCGCTACTGCAAAATATTTGGGTCTTCCCAGTGAACAAAAACTAAGAGGTGGCGGCGTTTCTGCTTGTGCTGTTTGTGATGGCTTTTTCTATAAAGGTCAAGAAGTAGCCATTGTGGGTGGTGGTGATACAGCAGCAGAGGAGGCAACTTACCTTGCAAATATTTGTAAAAAAGTGACCATGCTGGTGAGAGGAGATGCTATGAGAGCATCAAAAGCAATGCAGCATCGTGTTACATCAACGTCTAATATCGATTTGCGCTACAACACAGAAGTGGATGAAGTATTAGGAGAACAAGTTGTAGAAGGGCTTAGGATGATCAATAATGAGACTGGTGAAAAAGAAGAAATTAAAATTACAGGATTATTTATTGCTATAGGTCATAAACCCAACACAGAAATTTTCAAAGGTCAAATAGATATGGACGATATGGGTTATATTATCACCAAAGGAAAATCTACTAAAACAAATAAACCCGGAGTCTTTGCTTCAGGTGATGTGCAGGATAAAGAGTATAGACAAGCCGTTACAGCAGCCGGTACAGGTTGTATGGCCGCACTGGACGCAGAGCGTTACTTGTCAAGTATTGAAAAGGAAGTCACAGCTTAAAAATATCTATTTAAAAAATAAAGAGCCGGAAAAATCCGGCTCTTTATTTTTTAAATAGGATGTCAATTTTAAATATTATTTAAAATTTCAAAGTCACGTCTAGTTCAAATTCATCATAAATGGTATTGTCACCCAGGTTTGCAAAGAAACTTCCCGAACCATATCTTACATTGAATTTGGTTCTGTCAATTTTGAGATTTGCAGTAGCGTTGTTTCCATTCATTTTTAATAAAAATGAAATAGGCTCTGTAGTACCTTTTATGGTAATATCACCATTGATGTAATAACCCTCTTGGGTTTTGTTTCCACTTTTAATTACTAGGGTAGATGTTGGATGGTTTTCAACACCAAAAAAGTCATCAGATTTCAAATGGCCTTCAAGCTGCCCTTTACTATCTCCTTTAAGGTCCTGGACAACGATTGATGTCATGTCTATTACAAATTTTCCACTTGTAATTTTATCGCCGTCTAAAACCATTGACCCTTCTTTAAGGTTAATGCTACCATAGTGAGATCCTAAAATTTTCTTTCCTTTCCAGGTAATTGTGCTTTCTTTTACTATCATTTCTTTTTCCATAGGTTTTGTAAATGCTACTGTTGTTAAAATTAATACTGAGGCTCCAATGCCTTTTAAAATGTTTGTTTTCATAGTCTTTGATTTTAGTTGTATATACAAATATTAAATTAAAAAAATTATTTTAGTTTATCTAAAAGAGAATTTAAAGTATGTAACTCATTCATAGAAAAATCTTTTAATATCTCATTATTGTTAGCTAAAGTTAATGGATCAATTTCAGATAATAATTCCAATCCGTTTTGAGTTATAGTGATTTCAACCTTCCTTCTGTTGCTTTCACAAATGCTTCTTTCTGCATATCTCTTTTCGATTAATTTATCTACCAATCGTGTGGTATTACTCATTTTGTTAATCATACGCTCCTGAATAGTTGATAAGTTTGCAGGGATGCCTTTTTGACCTCTTAATATGCGTAAAACATTGTATTGTTGCATGGAAATCTGAAAAGGTTTTAGTGTTTCTGCAATTTTTTCTTCTAAAATTCTACTGGTGTACATTATATTTAAAACCGTTTTTGTATGTGGATTTAAAGGGACAGTTGATTTTATTGCTTCTTCGATATTCATAATTGTTATTACAACATTTGTTGATACAAAAATATAACAATTTTTTCATGTAAAAAAATATTAACATTAATTTAATTGCTACACCAAGAAAGTCAAAATGCTAAAGAGCTGTTAATTTTATTAGTACGCTCATTTTAATTATTAAATTTAATCCTTAATTTTAACTATGAATCTCAAATTAAAATCATCATTGTTGTTTTTGACAGTAACCTTACTTACTGCTTCTTGTAAAAACAACCAGGAAACAACCACTGTTGAAATTAAACAAGAAGAATCAATTCCAATATATGATTTTGATGGATTTGAACATATACTTCATTTTGAAGATGAAAAGACATATGTAGTTAATTTTTGGGCTACTTGGTGCAGGCCTTGTATAAAGGAATTGCCATATTTTGAAGAACTTAGAGAAAATTATAAGGATACAGGTGTTGAAGTTATTTTAGTTAGTTTAGATTTTCCTGAAAACCTTGAGAGTCATGTCATTCCATTTATTGAAAGACACAATTTAAAGTCAAAAGTTGTTTTGCTTGATGATGTTAATAGCAACAGATGGATTCCATTAGTCTCTGAAGAATGGAGTGGTGCCATTCCGGCAACTATCATTTACAATAAAAATGAAAGAAAATTTTATGAACGCACATTTACCTATGATGAATTAATAACTGAATTAAACACACTATTATGAAATGCCTATTAAAAATTTACAATCAAACTAAAAGGATTGATTAGGCATTACATATGACATATTAAAAACAAATAAACACAAACATATGAAAAAACAAGAAAATATTTTTTTGCTTATGATTGCACTGCTTGCAATGAGTGCAGGTTTAGTGAGCTTTTCAACAATCAACGATAACAAAGGCTATGACATTGGTGATGTAGCCACAGATTTTAAACTTAAAAATGTAGATGGAAAAATGGTGTCATTAGCAGATTACAAAGATGTGAATGGCTACATTGTCATTTTCAGTTGTAATACCTGTCCTTATGTGGTTGCTTATGAAGATAGAATGATTGAATTGCATAATGCATACAACAAAAAGGGATTTCCGGTAATTGCTATCAACCCTAACGATCCCGAAGTCTCTCCCGGTGACAGTTTTGAAAAAATGCAAGAACGCGCCAAAGAAAAAAACTTCCCATTTTCATACGTTTTTGATGAAAAACAAGAGATTTTTCCTCAATATGGAGCTACAAGAACACCTCAAGTTTACCTTTTGGAAAAAACAAACCAAGGGAACATTGTAAGATACATTGGTGCAATTGATGACAACTTTAGAGATGCTTCTGCAGTTAAGGAAACCTTTTTAGAAGACGCCATTGATGCGATCTTAAACAAGAAAGAAGTACCTGTCAAAACAACCAGAGCTATTGGTTGTACTATTAAAGTTAAGTCATAAAAAATATTTATATTTATTTCTAACCGAAAACTGCAAGGTTTTCGGTTTTTTTGCGTTTTTAAAATTCAAATCCACTAATTTTGTTTAAAATTTTAAACAATGCAAGAAGTAAATTCAACTCAATGGCAAGATAAATTAGCTGAAGATGTCAATGCTGTTATTCTGGATGTGAGAACTGATGAGGAATGTGAGGAAGGTATGATACCCGGTTCCAGACAATTAAATATATTGGATCCCGCTCTTTTTATGGAAAGAGCTCAACAATTGGACCCCACCAAAAATTACTATGTGTATTGTCGCTCAGGAGGGAGAAGTGCCCAGGCTTGTGCTGTTCTGCAGTCTCTAGGAATTAAAAATACTTTTAACCTTATTGGCGGTATCACTGAGTGGGATGGCCCTATTGAATAATAAATGACTATGACAAAATCACTATTTTTATGTTTCTTATTAGTATTTGTGATGGTCTCTTGCCAAAACAACAAAGGACCACAAATTCAAAAAATAACAGCAGACCAAATGCTGGAAGCGATTAAGTTTGAAACCATCCAATTGATAGATGTAAGAACTCCTGCAGAATATAAAGAGGGGAGTTTAAAAAAATCTCAGAATATTTGTATAACAAATGAAGATTTTAGAGTTCAAGCAGAAAAACTTGATAAAAGCAAACCTGTTTATTTATATTGCAAATCTGGCGGAAGAAGTGCTAAAGCCGCAGAAGTACTAAAAGAAATGGGTTTTAAAACAATTTATGATATGTCTGGAGGTTTTGAAGTTTGGAAAGAAATGGGTTATGAAACTAAAACTGAAACTGAAAAGTCATAATTCAACATAATGACTAGTCCTAAATAATCGATACAGATTATTAGATTTAAAGATAAAAATTAATATATAAAAAATCCCGACAGGCAGCTGTCGGGATTTTTTAATACTTCTAATCTTTTAATAGCGCGTGATTAAAGCTACATTTTGAAACTTTTCTAATTCATCGCCTGCTAAGAAAACAGTGTCCCCTCCAAAAGATAAATTGTGCTCAATCATTTCATCAATAACATCATCACAAATACCTTTTTGATCTCTTTCCAATTTATCAACAAGTATAATTTCATCCCCGGCTATAATACCGGGTTGAAAGTACCCTTTTTTTACAAAAAGTGTTTGTCCGCGACCTTCAAGAATCGCTCTCCATATATCATTGATGTCACTTAAAAACTTACCTGAACCAACGGCACGCCCAAGTTTTTCAACTCTTTCAGCATTGCGTTTTCTGTTAATTTCATGTACAGCAGGCCACACATCATCAATGATATGGTGAATTTTAGCATTTTCATCACCTCTATTTTTATTGAGGTAACCCATATACATTTCCTTTCGGTCTGCTACATTCATATAATGAGTGTAATTCCTTTCATCTGCAATAATCATTACAGGAAGTGGATGGTTTTTGATAGCGGCTTGAACTTCTTTATCAATTCGGTTAAAGAACTCTTCAATCAATTTTTCATCAGAGCCCGCTGTGTTTCTTTCAAGTTTATCGGTATTGTATAGTGTTTCATTTTGGTAAGGAAAGTTTCCTTTAACTTCAACAACGGCTTTGTCATTCATTGCTTCAATAAGCCTTGCGTCATTTCGGCTTAAAACCAAAGTATAATATGCCTCCTGTTCATGCTCAGCTCTTACAAGGTCACGTGTTGCAAAGGTGTCATCAATCACAACCCTGTCAGTCACATTGATAGCAAGTCTTGTGTATTTTACCATTTCGGGGTTTACAAAAATCAATAAACTTTCAAGATTTTCCCTGTGATCAATAGAGTCAACAACTTCATTAAGCTTTTCCATTATGGGCCAAACAAAACGTTTTTCATAATCATTGTATAGACGCTCTTCAGCATTTTTTACTAGGTTTTTAAGGCGCAATGAATCTCCTTCATTTTCAGGATGAGTTCTGTGTGTACTGCAAATAATTGTTACACAAGCCTCGCCTTGAATATTCTTTACTTTTTTTAATAATGTGTTCATAATACTTTTGGAAATTTAATTTTTAAATAAGAATTTTCAATATAATCATATTTCAAATAAATAATGAAATCTATCTTTATATTTAAGTATTATTTAGCAATCTATTAATCTATTATTTATTAATTAAATGACTTACCAAATCTGTATTTATAATATATTAACCTTTTAGAAACATCTACTTTTTTATCTTTACAACCCAAGAAATCCTTTTATGAAAAATATTTTAATCATCACCGCAATTTGCTTGTTTAATCTTTCTTCTTCTAATACTATTGAGGATTGGGGGCAAACCGGTCATAGGGTAGTGGGTGAAGTAGCTTCAAATCATTTAACTAAAAAGACTAAGAAAGAACTAAACAAACTTTTAAATGGTATGTCACTGGCGGTAGCATCTACATTTGCAGACGAAATTAAAAGCGAAAGAAGTTTTGACACATACAGACCTTGGCATTATGTAAATATCCCTTTTGATAAAACGTATCATGAAATTGTACCCAATGAAAAGGGAGATATCATAATGGGGATAGAACACTGTATTAGAGTCCTTAAAGACGTTGAATCTTCAAATGAGGACAAAGCATTCTATCTAAAATTGTTAATTCACTTTGTGGGCGATTTACACCAACCACTGCATCTGGGTCTTGAAGAAGACAAAGGGGGCAATGATATTCAGGTGAGATGGTTTAATGAAGGTACAAACTTGCATCGTGTTTGGGATTCTAATATGATAGATAGTTACCAAATGACTTATACAGAATTGACACACAATTTACCAAGAATCACAAAAGAAGAGAAACAAAAAATTCAGAATGGCACATTACTAGAGTGGTTGGAGCAAGAACGTGAATTGACTAAAAAAATCTACAAGAGTGCTGAAATTGGTGAAAAACTAGGCTACCGCTATATGTATGACCATTTTTCAACTTTAAAATCCCAACTGCAAAAAGGCGGATTGCGATTGGCAAAAATACTAAATGAAATTTTTGATTAACGTTTTGAAATTTTATTACCCGAAATCTGTTTTTGACGACTACATTTGAATCTTTTAGCAGCATCGTTTCTGAGTTTTTGATGTTTTGTAGCCCTTCCCTGTACGCGTTCACGCCACATCCTGAAACTTGACGGTTTCATTTCTTTTCGCATAAGCGCAATCACATCTTGCTCACTTAAACCAAATTGATATTCAATCGCTTCAAAAGGCGTTCTGTCTTCCCAAGCCATTTCAATGACCCGGTCAATTTCAATAAGGGTTAATTCTTTTTGCATAGCTCCGGCTAATTTAAAATTTCACATTCCAACTTAAAAAACTTTATCATTTTATTAACCGAAACGTAAGGTTTATTCTAGGTCCCACTTCCCTCGCAGTTTTTGCCAATTGATGTTTCCAGAAGTGTTGGGTGCTGCCTTGCATTAACAGTAAACTTCCGTGAGTGAGTTCGATTTTTGTTTTTTGTTGCTTGTCTTGTTTGTGCTTTAAATGAAACCAACGCGCCTCACCCAAACTCAAAGAGGCAATCGCCGGGTTTTCCCCCAATTCTTTTTCATTATCACTATGCCAGCCGTTTGAATCATTGCCATCTCTGTATAAATTTAGAAGTACAGTTGTGAAGGTTTGGTTTGAAACTACCTCAATGTCCTTTTTTATTTGTTTTAATAAAGGAGTGAAAGGTTTTGGAAACATCGTGATATTGGAATAAGAATAGGACTTCTCATTTTCTGCATAAAGTGCAGTAAGTCTTGGTTGTTTGTATGTTTTTCCGAAAACTTTTATGTTATCCTGTTGCCAAGAGGTCTCCTTCAATAGCGTTTCAAACATTTTTGAAGCTACCTCAGAGTTGTAAAATTTCGGAAAGTAAACAATGGCTGCATCAGGAAGATTTAAGTTGATTTTTTCCATAATTTGATACTATCAAGTGTATTGATAAGCCCACCAAATCAACCCAAACTGCAACGGAATCCTCAAAATCAAAATCCATTTGGGTAATTTCATAGAAGCGCGTTCATCCTGAAGCATATGAATGTGAACCGTAAAGAAAATTATAAGCATCAAAATAATCCCCCATGCGGCGATGTGTTGGTTTTCAGGAATGAGGAGCATCATACCTAAAATCATTTCGGCGAGACCGCTTAATACCACCATGTTTTTATGAGCCGGGATGTATGGAGGCATAATGCGCTCATACATTTTTGGGTTTCTAAAGTGATTCACACCGGCGAGGATAAAAAGAACCGCCATTAAATATTGATGCCAGGGTAACATAAAGGGAGAATTTAATTTTTCCAAAAGTACATAAAATTATGGCTTTGAAAACTCCTCTCTTTTGAGTATCTTGAGACTTTAGAATTTTCAAACTATGAAATTATTTATGACTTTATTAATAAACTTAGTTTTTCTATTTTCATGCGCTCAAAATATTAATGAAAAGGCTATCCCCCTTGAGTCTGAAAAAAGTTTGGATCAATTGATTGCAGCCGCCGGGGACAAAAAATTAGTCCTTCTGGGTGAAGCGAGTCACGGCACACATGAATACTACACATGGAGAGATCAAATAAGCCGAAAACTAATAGAAAACCATCAATTTAATTTTATCGCTGTTGAAGGCGATTTTGCAAGTCTTTATGAACTAAACAACTATGTAAAAAACAATGAAGGTGCTGCAAATTCTGCACGCGAAGTTTTGTTAAAACTCGATCGATGGCCCACCTGGATGTGGGCAAATGAAGAAGTAGTCACGTTGGCAGAATGGCTGAGAAGCTTTAATGACAACTTACCTCAAGATAAAAAAGTGGGCTTTTATGGGATGGATGTGTATGATGAGTGGCAATCAAAAAAAAGGGTTTTAGAGGTACTTCAAAAAACAAGTTCCATTCTTTTTAATAGTGTTCAAAGCCAATATGATTGTTTTAATCCATACAAAGGCGAAAGTTGGCAATATGCACAGGCAGTGAAATTTGGGAGATCTAGCTGTGCTACACCCACAAAAAATGTGGTTGAACTCATAAAAAATAACCGAAACACATTAAGTGACTTCAGCGACGACGCTTATTTTTACTTACTTCAAAATGCTTTAGTCGTTCATAATGCAGAAAAATTTTATCGTAAAAGTGTGGCTTCAGAGGATGCTTCTTCCTGGAATTCCCGAGCAACTCACATGCATGAAACAGTCAGCGACTTGCTCTCGCTCTATGGGGAAAATGCAAAAGGCATTGTCTGGGCTCACAATACACACATAGGCGATGCCAACTTTACAAGTATGCGCAATTTTAATCAAAAAAACATCGGCCAACTCAGCAGAGAAAAGCACGGAAGTAATAACGTGTTTCTCATTGGCTTTACCACGTATGAAGGGAAAGTGATGGCAGGTTCATCCTGGGGCTCTAAAATGGAAGAAATGACCATTCCAAAAGCCACCTCAAACAGTGTGGAATCAAAGCTCAATGAAATCGGTCTTGAAACCTTTTACTTAATCTTTGATGAGCAAGACCGAGCTGATGAAAAAATGACCGAAGTACTCGGAAACAGGGCAGTGGGTGTTGTTTACAACCCCCGAAATGACAGCCGGCAGTTTGTGCCCACTATTTTACCTATGCGCTATGATGCCAAAATCTTTTTCAGGGAAACAAAAGCACTTCAGCCTTTGAATAAATAAAAGTTAACAAATCTTATATTTTCATCCAATTCCTTACCTTTGCCATCGCAAAAATTGACTATGGAAGCCCATAATGGGCAATTAGTATTGAATATTAATTTTTAACTTACTCACTTAAAGCCAAGTCATTGGTTTGTAATTTTTTATAAATGGAATACGCTGAAAATATATTAGGTACAATAGGAAACACTCCCTTAGTAAAAATAAACAAGCTTGCAGAAGAAATTCCGGCTTTGGTTTTGGCCAAATATGAAACCTTCAACCCTGGGAACTCGGTTAAAGATCGTATGGCGGTTAAAATGATAGAAGACGCCGAAGCCGACGGCAGACTAAAACCCGGCGGTACCATTATAGAAGGCACTTCCGGTAATACCGGAATGGGTCTTGCACTTGCAGCAATTGTAAAAGGCTATAAAATGGTGTGTGTAATTAGTGATAAGCAATCCAAAGAAAAAATGGATATTTTACGTGCGGTGGGCAGCGAAGTGGTAGTGTGTCCCACAGACGTTGCGCCTGATGATCCCCGTTCTTATTATTCCACATCTGCTAGACTGGCAAAAGAAACCCCAAACAGTTGGTATGTCAATCAGTATGACAATCTTTCAAATGCAAAAGCCCATTATGAATCCACCGGCCCTGAAATCTGGAAACAAACAGATGGTAAAGTCACTCATTTTGTTGTGGGCGTTGGAACCGGAGGAACCATTTCCGGAGTAGGAAAATATTTAAAAGAACAAAACCCTAATATTAAAGTATGGGGCATTGATACCTATGGAAGCGTTTTCAAAAAATACCACGAGACCGGTATTTTTGATGAAAATGAAATTTACCCTTATGTTACAGAAGGTATTGGCGAAGACATCCTTCCGAAAAACGTGGACTTTAGTATCATTGACGGTTTTACTAAAGTAACAGATAAAGATGCAGCTGTTTACACCCAATTACTTGCAAAAAAAGAAGGATTTTTCCTTGGGAATTCTGCCGGGGCTGCTATGAAAGGACTTCTTCAGTTAAAAGAACACTTCACTAAAGATGATGTAGTCGTTGTCCTTTTTCATGACCACGGAAGTCGTTATGTGGGTAAAATGTTTAACGATGAGTGGATGAAAAAGATGGGATACATCGATTAGAAGAAGACTCAAAATAAAATAGCAATAAAAATCCCTTAATTTTAAGGGATTTTTTAATTTTAGGAAATGCAAGAAGATTTTCTACATCATATCTGGAAGTTTCAAAAGTTTTCAAAAACTGCTTTAAGTACTGAGGAAGATGAAGCTATTGAAATTGTGCATCAGGGTTCCCATAATTTTAATTCGGGACCTGATTTTTTCAATGCGCAAATCAGGATAGGTAATCAGTTGTGGGTGGGGAATGTGGAGATTCATTTAAAATCTTCAGACTGGTATGCACATCATCACGAGACAGACACGGCCTATGACAATGTCATACTTCACGTGGTTTGGGAACACGATGTAGAGGTATTTAGAAAGGACAATACTGTAATTCCTACACTTGTTTTAAAGCACAGGGTGGATGATTTCGCTTTAGCGAAATACAATAAATTATTCTCAAACAAAAAACAATGGATAGCCTGTGAAGAGGATTTTCCGGAAGTGGATGATTTCCTTTTGGAAAACTGGATGGAACGGCTTTATTTTGAACGATTAGAAAACAAATCGGGTTTGATTTTTGATCTTTTAAAGGCCTCAAAAAATGACTGGGAAGCTGTGTTATTTAAAATGCTGGCTAAAAATTTTGGTTTAAAAAATAATGGTGATGCTTTTCTATCGATTGCAAATTCTATAGATTTTTCAGTTATAAGAAAAATTCAGGATAACCCTCTACAATTGGAAGCCCTGCTTTTTGGTCAAGCCGGATTACTGGAAATTGAAAGTGAGGATTCTTATGTGAACGATTTAAAAAAGGAATATAATTTTCTGAAAAACAAATTCAAATTAGAAAATAGTCAGGTGGCTCCTGTTCAGTTTTTCAGGTTGCGGCCTGTTAATTTTCCTACAATCAGATTGGCTCAGTTGGCAGCAGTTTATTCAAGGAATAAGCAATTTTTTTCTAAAATCATTTCGGTGAAAACCAAAGAGGAAGTTTATGCACTTTTTAGAGTAAATGCTTCCGGTTTTTGGGATACTCATTTTCATTTTAATTCGGTTTCTGAACACCGCAAAAAAAGACTTACAAAAGCGTTTATTGATTTGCTGATTATCAACACGATTGTTCCCGTAGTTTTTTGTTACAATAAACACATTGGAAAAGAAGTTCCAGACGCTTTAATCTCTTTAATGAACAGTTTGAAAAGTGAAGAAAACACAATTGTTTCCAGATTCAATAATTTAAAGCCAGTTGCCCAGAGTGCTTTGCATTCTCAGGCTTTTATAGAATTGAAAACCAATTATTGTGATAAAAAAAAGTGTTTGCAGTGTGCAGTGGGAAATCGTTTATTACAGAAGAATTAGTATTTTTACAGCAATATGCTAAATTTCATTTACAACATCCGTCATTTTTTTGAGAAGTATGGCTTTGCTGTATCGGCACGTGTTGCAGATAAACTTGGGATGCGCGCAAAAAATGTACGTTTGTTTTTTATTTATGTTTCTTTTGCTACTTTAGGGATGGGTTTTGCCATTTATCTCACGCTTGCTTTTTGGATCAGATTAAAAGACTTAATTTACACAAAACGAAGCTCTGTTTTTGATTTGTAGTTTATTCTAAAATCCTAAAATTAATTTTAATTCTAAAAAAAATTTGAATTCGCCTATTTTTTTAGCATCTTGCTTGCTGTTTTTGAACGACTAACTAAAATTAATCTAAACTAAATTTCCTTATGAAGAATTTTCTTCTTTTATTTTTTTCAATATTGTCTCCTTTTATTTTGACTGCCAATGAAAAAGGAATTGACGAAAGAGTCAATGACGCTTTTATGCCCATTGCTGAAGCTTGGGAAGGACTTGTTTTTACTCCGATAAATATTGTTGGATACAATGTTCCACTTGTTGTGATTTTATTAGTTGTTGGAGCCACTTTTTTCACCCTTTACTTTAAATTTCCTAGCATTACAAAATTTTTTACTGCAATCAACACAGTAAGAGGAAGATATATAGATATTGAAAAACACGGTGTAGCTAAATTATATGATAATGAAGAAGCATTGGCCGAAGAAGATATTAAAGATACAATTAGAGATGAAAGTGCTCACGGAGAAGTGTCCCATTTTCAAGCACTCGCGACAGCAATTTCGGGAACTGTTGGTTTAGGAAATATTGCGGGTGTTGCCGTAGCCATAGCAATGGGTGGCCCAGGAGCAACTTTTTGGATGATAATTTGTGGTTTGTTAGGTATGTCAACAAAATTTGTAGAATGTACTCTTGGAGTAAAATACAGGGATGTGGGTAAAGACGGAACTATTTACGGGGGACCTATGTATTACCTCTCGAAAGGTTTGAAAGAAAGAGGTATGGCTGGATTTGGAAAGGTTTTAGCCATATTATTTGCAATATTATGTGTTGGTGCATCTTTTGGTGGTGGAAATGCATTTCAATCAAATCAAGCAACGGTGCAATTGTCATCTCTCTTTGGAATACAAGGAAGCTCAACAGGTTTTATTATTGGATTTATATTAGCTGTACTAGTAGGTATAGTGATAATTGGCGGAATTAAAAGGATAGCTAAATTAACTGAAAAAATTGTGCCATTTATGGCAGGAATTTACGTTTTAGCAGCTTTGATAATTATTATAGCAAACTATAATTACATTGGACCCGCTGTCAATCTAATAATTGAAGGTGCCTTTACCCCAATGGCCGGTTTGGGTGGGTTTATTGGAGTTTTAATTGTAGGATTTCAACGTGCTGCTTTCTCAAATGAAGCGGGAGCAGGTTCTGCTGCAATAGCACACTCAGCAGTTAAAACAAAGTATCCTGCATCAGAAGGTGTTGTAGCTCTTTTAGAACCTTTTATAGATACGGTGGTAATTTGTACTATGACAGCACTTGTAATTATATTTTTTAATATTGACGGGACAAATCTTCAAAGTGTTTTTACCTATGGGTCTGTTGAAGGAAGCAATGTTTTGATTGATGCAACAGGAGAATTGATAGGTGGTGTTGATTTAACTTCAAAAGCATTTGATGCTGTAATACCCGGTTTTTCATATATATTGACTATAGCAATTGTGTTATTTGCTTTTTCAACAATGATATCTTGGTCTTATTATGGATTACAGTCTTGGAAATATTTATTTGGAAGAGGTAAAATAGCTGATTTAACATACAAATTTCTATTCTTAGTATTTATAATAATTGGAGCTGCAGCTACACTTGATGCAGTAATAAAATTTTCAGATGCAATGATATTAGCATTGGTTTTTCCCAATATGATAGGCTTATTTTTATTGTTTCCAAAAGTTAGAGAGGAAATGAAAAGATATCTAAGTGCAATAAAAATAAAAAGAGAAGCAATTCAAGATGGTCATGAAGATATAACCAAGCATATGTAAAATATTTTAACAATGAAAAAATTAAAATCCCATTTCCGGTTTTCTAAAAATCAGCGAAATGGGATTTTACTTTTGATAGGTACCATTATCCTCCTTCAAATCATTTATTTTAAAGTTGATTTTTCAAAGGATTCAGTTCTAGATTTTCATTCTGAAGAGATTATAGCCCTGCAAACTCAAATAGACTCTTTAAAACAAATTGCCTCAAATTCAAAACAAACTGAACCCAGAAAATTTAATCCTAATTTCATTACAGATTATTCGGGTTATACTCTGGGGATGTCACCTGAAGAAATTGACCGCTTGCACCAATTTAGAGAAAAAGACCAATGGATCAATTCCATTGCAGACTTCAAACGGGTTACACAAGTTTCAGATTCTCTTTTGGACGAAATAAGCCCCCGTTTTCAGTTTCCGGATTGGGTTACAAACCCACGCCCCAGAAAAACTAATTGGAATTCCATAAATGAAAAATCATTTGCTCAAAAAACAGATTTAAATAAAGCCACGGCAGAACAACTTCAGGAAATCAATGGAGTTGGTGAAGTTTTATCAAATAGGATAATCAATTTCAGGAATCGTCTCAATGGTTTCCTTATTGATGATCAATTGCACGATGTCTATGGTCTGGAGTATGGTGTTGTCAAAAGAATCTTAGCAGAATTTACAGTGAAGGAGAAACCTGAGGTCATAAAAATTAACATTAATACTGCTTCAGCTTCAGATATGGCAACGCTACCATTCCTAAGTTTTAATCTGGCAAAAGAAATTGTTGACTACAGATTGCTACACGAGGGAATTAAAGATATTGAAGAGCTTAAAAACATCGAAGGCTTTCCAAAGCAAAAAATTGAGAGATTTGCCTTATATTTGACCGTTAATTAATAACGAATATCGAATTAATAATATCAAACATCGAATAACAATTAACAACTAATTGCAGCCGTAAAATTTTACGGCTCAAGCCTAAAATTTAATCCATAATCATTTACAATGAATATCACTTACTTTTCTGAGGAACACGAATTATTTAGAAAAAGCTTTCAGGAGTTTTTACAAAAGGAGGTTGTTCCTAATATAGAAAAATGGGAAAAAACAGGAACCATAGAGCGTTTTATCTGGAAAAAGTTTGGGGAGATGGGTTATTTTGGACTCAGCTATCCCGAAAAATATGGAGGGATGGGACTTGATTTTTTCTACACAGTTATATTTTTAGAAGAATTGCAAAAAATCAATTCAGGCGGATTTTCTGCAGCTATGTGGGCACACACTTATCTTGCAATGACGCATTTGAATGCAGAAGGAAGTGAAGAAATAAAACGAGATTATTTAACACCAAGCATAAATGGCGAAAAAATTGGCTGTTTGTGCATTACAGAGCCTTTCGGCGGAAGCGACGTTGCCGGAATGAAAACCACTGCAGTTAAAAATGGAGATATCTATGTGATTAATGGCTCAAAAACCTTTATTACAAATGGGGTTTATTCAGACTACTTGGTGGTAGCTGCAAAGACAAAACCTGAACTCGGAAACAAGGGAATGAGTATTTTTGTTTTGGACCGAGACACTCCAGGAATTTCTGCAACAAAGCTCGATAAACTGGGATGGCGCGCCTCAGATACTGCAGAAATTGCTTTTGACAATGTAAAAATCCCCGCTTCAAATTTAATGGGTGAAGAAAATAATGGTTTTGGATATATTATGCAGCATTTTGCTTCAGAACGATTGATTATGGGAATCAATGCACATGCGAGAGCAGAATATGCCATTGACTATGCGCTTGACTATATGTCTGAAAGAAAAGCCTTTGGGCAAACCATTAATAAATTTCAGGCACTGAGGCACAAAATTGCAGATTTGGCCAGCCAGGTTGAAATGTGTAAAGTGTTCAATTATAATGTCGCTGCCCGATTAAACAACGGAGAATATGTAGTCAAAGAAGCTACAATGTCAAAACTTCTTTCTACAAAAATAGCTGATGAAGTTATCTATGAGTGCTTGCAATTTTTGGGAGGTTATGGCTATATGGAAGAATATCCCTTGGCTCGTTTATTACGCGATAGCAGACTTGGGCCAATTGGTGGTGGCACATCAGAGATTCTTAGGGAAATTATCGCCAAAATGATAATTGATAAGAAAGAGTATAAGCCTGCTACATAGAAGTCTCACAAAATATTTTTTAGATTTTTTAGATTTTTTCAATATTTTTAATATAATTTTGCCGCGATAAAAGAGAGGAGGTGCACAACTTATGTTAATTATACCCATAAAAGACGGAGAAAATATCGATAGAGCGTTAAAACGTTTTAAAAGAAAGTTTGACAGAACGCAAACTATGCGACAGTTGAGAAACAGACAAGCGTTTACAAAACCTTCTGTATCCCGAAGAGCCCAAGTTCAAAAAGCGCAATACATTCAGCGTTTGAGAGACAATGAAGATATTTAATCTTTAACATATCAATATAAAAATCCCGAGCTATCGGGATTTTTTTTTGGTGACAATTATCATTTGTTTTTGTTATAAGTTTCGTAAATTTACCTCTCAACGATTTACTTATGCAAGAGACTGCCTTTTTAAACTATCTGGCTTTAGAAAAAAAATACTCCTCTCATACTATTTTGGCATATAAAAATGATTTGAATTCATTTATAGATTTTATTGAAGATGAGTTTGGCTGTTTAAATAGCAAGAAAGTAAATTATTCAATGATACGGTCCTGGATTATATTGCTAGTAGATAAGAACCTAAATAACAAATCAATTAACAGAAAAATTGCTTCATTAAAATCATATTATAAATTTCTTTTAAAAACAAATCAAATTACTGAAAATCCTCTCGCAAAACACAAGTCATTAAAAGTTGGAAAAACACTTCAAGTTCCTTTTTCAGAAAAGGAAATAGTAACAGTCATTAGTAACTTTGATAATTTGGAAAGTTTTGAAAACATTCGAAACAAAGCGATTGTGGAATTGTTTTATGCCACAGGGATGAGAAAATCAGAATTGATTGAATTGAAAGTTACAGATGTTGATATACAACAAAAGCTTGTTAGGGTTTTAGGAAAGCGAAACAAAGAACGTATTGTTCCATTAATAAATACAACAGTAACCACATTAAATATGTATTTATTAGAGAGAGAAGAAATAGTTAACAACCAATCAGAAATTTTTCTTTTTTTAACAAAAAATGGAGTTAAATTAAGTCAAACCCTTGTGTACAGAATTATTAATAATTACTTTAGTAACATATCAACAAAAGAAAAAAAGAGCCCACATATTTTAAGACACTCTTTTGCAACACATCTCTTAAATGAAGGGGCAGATTTGAATTCTATAAAGGAATTGTTGGGACACTCAAGCTTAGCATCAACACAAGTATATACAAATAATAGTATCGCTGAATTAAAAAAGGTTTATGCCAAGACACACCCTAGAAACAAAAAATAAAGAAATAAAATTTAAAACCATGGCCTATGAAAGTAAATGTGCAAACACCGGGATTTGATGCAGACATCAAATTGATAAACTTTATCGAAAAAAAATTGAGTAAGCTTGAACAGTTTTACGATAAGATAATATTTGCAGATGTTTTCCTGAAGTTAGAAAATACTGCCAGTCCGGAAAATAAAATAGTTGAAGTTTTATTGAGTATTCCCAAAGGAGATTTGATTGTTAAAAAAGAATGTAAACGATTTGAAATAGGAATAGATGAATGTGTTCAATCTTTGGAAAGGCAACTCAAAAAAAGAAAACAAAAACAAAGAGCACACTTGTAAAGTTTTTTTTCAAAAAAGTTTTTTTAAAAACAAAATTTATATACATTTGCAGTCCGTTAGAAATAGCGGACTTTTTTATGTTCAAAAAATAGTAAAAGCCGATGTAGCTCAGCTGGCTAGAGCAGCTGATTTGTAATCAGCAGGTCG
>DAINOA010000035.1:0-17826 GCA_036735625.1 Planktosalinus sp.
TTATCTGCCGCTTCCTGAAACTGTATGACAGAATGCACATTGAGTCCACTTTTATCGATTAATTCCTTAGCGATATCAGCATTGGTTCCTTGTAATCTTACGATAATGGGTACATTAATTGTCCCGATGTTTTTATATGCATCCACAATACCTTGTGCAACGCGGTCACAACGCACAATTCCTCCAAAAATATTCACTAATATAGCTTTTACTTTTGGGTCTTTTAAAATCAATTTAAATGCTGCCTCCACACGTTCTGCGTCTGCGGTACCTCCCACATCCAGGAAATTTGCAGGTTCTCCACCGGCTTGTTTGATTAAATCCATCGTTGCCATTGCTAGACCGGCTCCATTGACCATACAGCCCACGTTTCCGTCAAGGTCAACATAGTTTAAACCTTTTGCTCTTGCTTCCACTTCAACTGGGTTTTCTTCTCTAAGGTCACGCATTTCAGCATAATCTTTATGACGAAATAGAGCATTTTCATCCAAGGTTACTTTTGCATCTACAGCAATAATCCTGTTATCACTGGTTTTCAAAACAGGATTGATTTCAAATAAAGAGGAATCAGATTTATCATAAGCCGTATAAAGAGCCGTTACAAACTTGGTCATTTCTTTAAAAGCTTTGCCCTCAAGACCTAAATTGAAAGCTACTTTGCGAGCCTGAAAAGGCATAATCCCCACAGCCGGGTCAATCTCTTCAGTAAAAATCAAATGAGGTGTATTTTCAGCAACGGTTTCTATGTCCATTCCTCCTTCTGTAGAGTACATAATCATATTTTTTCCGGTAGCGCGGTTTAGTAAAACGCTCATATAAATTTCGCTGGGTTCACTTTCGCCGGGGCCATATACATCTTCTGCAATAAGCACTTGGTGCACTCGTTTTCCTTCAGCTGAAGTTTGAGGGGTTACCAAATCCATGCCAATGATTTGACTTGCAACATCTTCCACTTGTTCAATTCCTTTTGCAAGCTTTACACCACCTCCTTTTCCACGTCCACCTGCGTGAACCTGCGCTTTGATGACATACCAACTTGTACCGGTTTCATCAGTTAATTTTTTTGCTACTTCTACTGCTTCCTGTGGGGTTTGTGCCACATAACCGCGTTGAATTTCAACGCCAAAGCTGTTCAATATCTGTTTTCCTTGATACTCGTGTAGATTCATAGTGGAGTGTTTTCGCTTTAATTAATAAGTTGCAAAAGTAACAAAAGCATGGTAGTGTGGCAATGTTTTTTCTATTTTAAAAGGGTTCTTTTATATTTTTTTTTTATTAAAAGTCCTTTAGGTTAAATACTTTTACAGCTTTATAAATTAATTAATTTTTAACCTAAAAAATGACAAATCAAGACCTTTTAAAAATTGCTCAGGACTATGGAAGTCCGGTTTATGTGTATGATGCTGAGAAAATAGCTTCTCAGTATAAACGTTTAACTTCAGCATTTAAAAAGGTCAAACAGGTTAAGTTTCATTATGCCGTTAAGGCCAACAACAACATTTCGGTGTTGAAGTTCATTCAAAGTTTGGGTGCCGGACTGGATACTGTATCTATTCAGGAGGTGCAGCTGGGGCTTGAAGCTGGTTTTCAGCCTTCAGATATCATTTTTACGCCCAACGGTGTTTCGCTTGAAGAAATCGAGGCCGTCACTAAATTCGGTGTGCAAATTAACATCGACAATCTTTCCATTCTTGAGCAATTTGGAACCAAGCACCCCAAAACCCCTGTGTGTATTCGCATCAATCCACACGTGATGGCAGGTGGAAATACCAATATTTCTGTGGGACATATTGATTCTAAATTTGGGATCTCCATTCACCAGATGCCTTTATTACATCGCATAGTTGAAAACACAGGCATGCACATTAATGGGATCCATATGCACACCGGTAGTGACATTCTTGATATCGATGTGTTTTTGTATGCCAGCGAAATTCTCTTTGACGCCGCCAAAAATTTCAAAACACTGGAATTTATCGATTTTGGAAGTGGCTTTAAAGTGCCTTACAAACAAGGCGATATAGAAACCAACATTGAAGAACTGGGTAAAAAACTCAGCAAACGTTTTAATGATTTTTGTACTGAATATGGTCACGAACTCACCCTGGCGTTTGAACCGGGGAAATTTCTCGTGAGTGAGGCCGGTAAATTTCTTGTTAAAGTAAACGTCATCAAACAAACCACCTCAACCGTTTTTGCACAAGTCGATAGCGGATTCAATCATTTGATTCGCCCGATGCTTTATGGCGTGACCCACCACATTGAAAACATTTCAAACCCTAAAGGCAAAGAACGTTTTTATTCTGTAGTGGGCTATATATGCGAAACAGACACCTTTGCCAATAATCGCAGAATTACTGAAATCAGTGAAGGGGATATCTTGGCGTTCCATAATGCAGGAGCTTATTGTTTTACAATGGCGAGCAACTACAACTCTCGCTTTCGCCCGGCGGAAGTGCTTTGGTACAAAGGCGAAGCTCATCTTATAAGAAAAAGGGAAACGATGGAAGACTTGCTGAAAAATCAGGTTTTGGTTTCAATTTAACTACTTAACCCTCTCAGTCCCGAGGCTTAGGGATAAACCCTGAGAGGTTTTTTTAAAGTTTAGAAATTTCTTTTTTAGCAACTTCAAATTCCGCCAGCATTTCGTTGAGGATTTGTACAGCCGGTTTGATATCGTGAATCAATCCGGAGATTTGACCTATTTCGAGTTCGCCCTCTTCCAGATCGCCTTCAAACATACCGCGTTTTGCGCGCGCTCTACCGAGTAGTTCTTTTAGCTCTTCCACAGTAGGTTTTTTCGCGTAAAGCGCTTGTACATCTTCAAAGAATTTATTTTTAATGAGTCGCACGGGGGCCAATTCTTTTAAAGTAAGTACCGTGTCCCCCTCTTTGGCATTGACGACTACTTCCTTAAAAGCTTGATGTGCCGAAGATTCTTCACTGGCTACAAATCGACTTCCCACCTGAACACCATCGGCTCCAAGCACCATTGCGGCGAGCATCCCTCTACCCGTTGCGATACCGCCTGCTGCAATAAGAGGAATTTGTAATTGCTCTTTCACCATAGGAATTAAAGTAAAGGTGGTGGTTTCTTCCCTTCCGTTGTGACCTCCCGCTTCAAAACCTTCAGCAACGACAGCATCGACACCTGCTTCCTGTGCTTTGAGGGCAAACTTGACACTGCTCACCACGTGTACTACTGTGATGTCCTTTTCTTTTAGGAAAGTAGTATAAGTTTTTGGATTTCCGGCAGAGGTAAAAACAATCTTTACTCCTTCTTCCACAATAATTTCGATTATTTTATCAATATCAGGATAGAGCATCGGCACGTTGACGCCGAATGGTTTTTCTGTTGCTTTTTTACATTTTTGAATGTGTTCCCGCAGTACTTCAGGATACATGGAGCCTGCTCCAATGATTCCCAGGCCCCCGGCATTGCTAACAGCGCTAGCCAATCGCCAACCGCTGTTCCAGATCATTCCGGCTTGTATGATGGGGTATTTTATATTAAAAAGTGTAGTAATTCTATTTGGTGTCATTTATTTTTTGACAATTTTTATGGATTGATTAAAATCTTCAGTCTGCAAGTTTAGAATATAAAATCCGCTTGGAAAACTTGAAAGATTCAATGAATTAATAGAATCCTTTAGTGTCTCCTGAATGATTAAAACGCCCATTGTATTATAAATTCGCAAGTTAACAAGTTCAGAGAAATTTGAAAATTCAATAATTACATTGTTGAATACCGGATTTGGATATACTGAAAACTGTTCGTTGCTTTGATTTTCAAGTGATAAAAGCGCATCAAGTGCAACCTGAAAATTGGGGATTCCATAGCCCATTTTGTCTGTAGGATTGTTATACAAATGAGCTGATTCTCTAACTAGCTGCATGATTTGAGCATTGGTAAATTCGGGTTTGGCTTGCCAGAGACAAGCAACAGCTCCGGCAGTAATGGGCGAACTGAATGAGGTTCCATTATTGGTTACAATTTCGTTGTTTTGATTGATGACATATGCATTTCCGCCTTGTGCCATCACATCAGGTTTTACTCTGCCATCAACAGTGGGACCTTGAGAACTGAATCCAGTTGCTATTCCATCGGCATTTACCGCACCAATGGTGAGCATTCCCGGAGAATCACCCGGTGTTCCTACCCAAGGAAAATCAGTATTACCGCTATTTCCTGCGGAGGTAACGAGCAGCAATCCTTTATCAAAACCATGATTGGCACCACGTGCTGAAAAAGTAGTTTGACCATCCAAATCTTCATAGGTATGTGAATAAGCAGGATTGTCATAAGCCCTGTAACCAAGGGATGTGTTTATAACCCAAACACCGAGGCTATCTGCTCTTTCAATGGCTTCTACCCAGTATGCTTCTTCTACGGGGGTTTCGCTGGTGACATCTTCCGTTTTAAAAAGATAAAAAGAAGCATCGGGTGCTGTACCCACAAATTCATTTTCTATGTAACCGCCCATGTTGCTAAAGGTTCGAGTCCCGTGAGAGCTATTGTTGTTGATGACTTCACTTCGGTCAACAAAATCATAGGTACCAAGGATTCTGCCGTCATCACGCACATAGGCAAAACCGCCTTGGGTATCCACTCCCGGAAAACCACTGTCTAGTACTGCAATAGTGATACCGGTGCCGGTAAAACCTTCATCGTGAAGATAATCGCCGGCAATCATTTCAATTTGATTGGCTGCAAAACCATAATTGAAGTTTCTGTTGTTATTTTCCAAAGCAAACTTGTCTTCAACAGGGCTGTTTCCTGATGCAAAATTCAATGATTTATCTGCATATTCAATATCGATAACAAAAGGTAAGTCTAATAAATTATCTATGTTTGACTGAGTGCCTCTTACATAGATACAGTTCATCCATTTTGATTTAGCAAATACAGTAATGCCGGGCTGTGCTTTAATTTGAGTGATATAATTTTCATTGACAGGCACATCGCGTTCATCAATTGGGGTGTTGTGCAAGGCTTTACGGTCAATAGCTGCCTGTGATAATATTGTTATAGGATTGTCAATAGAAACTTGAACATTTTCTTTATCTGCAAAAAAGATCCAGGCGTCTTCTATTTGAGCTTGAGTTCCTTGTATAAGGATTAAAGAGAAAAGTAGAGCAATTTTTTTCATTTGTTATAAAGATTTCAATTAATGTAAAAACAAAACCACAAAGGCACAAAGAACACAAAGGGTCACTGAGAAATTAGGAAATAACTCCACTGCCAAGTAACTCATCATCATGGTACCAAGCTACAAACTGACCTTCACTAATTGCCGTTTGCGGTTCTTCAAAGATAACATATAATCCATTAATAGTTTGATGTAGTGTCGCTTTTTCAAGAGGCTGCCTGTATCTGATGCGTGCCATAACCTCAAGGCTTTCTCCATCTTTAAGCAATAAATCTGGTCTTACCCAGTGGATTTCTTCCGGTTTTACAAAGAGTCCTTTTCGAAACAAACCGGGATGATTTTTACCCTGCCCGGTGTAAACAATGTTTTCCTTGACATCGGTTTCTATGATAAAAAGCGGCTCTTTGGTACCTCCAACAGCGAGTCCTTTGCGTTGTCCTTTTGTAAAAAAATGAGCACCTTGATGCCTGCCCACTACCAATCCATCTTGTGGGGTGTATTCAAATTTTTCACTTTCTTTTTCATATAAATTAAACTTCCCATTTATCTTTTTAGTAAATACAGGGCTGTCTTGCGGCACTTCAATAATGTTTCCTTCTTTTGGTTTCAATTGCTGTTGAAGAAAATCTGGTAAACGAACTTTTCCGATAAAACAAAGGCCTTGAGAGTCTCGTTTTTCTGCGGTGATGAGATTTTGTTCTTTTGCTATTTTTCTAACTTCGGGTTTTATTAATTCACCAACGGGAAACAACGTTTTTGAAAGTTGTTCCTGCGAAAGCTGGCATAAAAAATAGGATTGATCTTTATTTGGGTCTTTTCCAGCGAGCAATCGATGAATTTGTTTACCGTTTTTAACAATCGTATCTTTTCTGCAATAATGCCCTGTAGCGACAAAATCTGCACCTAAATCAAGGGCTATTTTAAGAAAGACGTCAAATTTTATTTCGCGGTTGCATAGCACGTCGGGATTTGGGGTACGACCCATTTCATATTCCCGAAACATATAATCGACGATGCGCTCTTTGTATTGCTCACTCAAATCGACCGTTTGAAATGGGATTCCTAATTTGTTGGCTACCATCATGGCATCGTTGCTGTCTTCCAGCCACGGGCATTCATCAGATATCGTTACAGAGTCGTCGTGCCAGTTTTTCATAAACAGCCCAATCACCTCATAGCCCTGCTTCTTTAAAAGAAAAGCAGCTACACTGGAATCCACTCCGCCGCTGAGACCTACTATTACTCGTTTCATATCTATTACCCGCGCAGGCGGGTATCTTTTTTTAAAATTGCACTTACAAAATTACAAAATAAAAAAAGAGGAAGCTCAGGCCTCCTCTTTCTTTAACTTAAAAATAGTACCTTCTTATTTTTTTTTCTTTTGTTTTTCCTGAAGTGCTTTTTGTTTTTCAGCTTGCTCCATGATTTCTGCCATTTTGCGCTGAAATTTGTTTTGCTTTTTGGGTTGTTTCTTTTTCTCTTCGATATTGGCTAAAATCTTATTTTCGTCGAGAACGAAATACTTAATAACCAGCATAATACCAATAGTAATCACGTTTGAAATGAAATAATACAAAGAGAGTCCACTGGCAAAGTTGTTGAAGAAAATCAACATAATAAGCGGTGACAGGTACATTATAAATTTCATGTTTGGCATGCCCGGTTGCTGTTGCATTTGCATTGTTTGCCCAGTGGTCATCATCATATATATAAAGATGGCAATGGCAGCTAGAATTGGGAATAATGCTATATGATCTCCATAAAATGGAATATAAAATGGAAGTGAGGCTATTTGATCGTAACTGGACAGGTCATCAGCCCAGAGAAAGCCTTTTTGTCTTAAATCGAATGCCGACGGGAAAAACATAAAAAGAGCATAAAAGACAGGAAGCTGCATTAACGCCGGGATACATCCTGCCATTGGGCTTGCACCAGCTTTGCTGTAGAGCTTCATTGTTTCTTGTTGTCTCTTCATTGCGTTGTCTTTTCCGGGAAGCTTTTTGTTGATTTCTTCAATTTCAGGACGCAGAATTTTCATTTTGGCTTGAGACAAATACTGTTTGTATTGCACAGGAGAAAGTACAATTTTTATCAAAATCGTCATCACTATAATGATAATTCCATAATTGCTTATCCAGGTTGCCAACCAGTTAAACAAAGGCATAAACAGAAATTTATTAATCCACCCAAAGATTCCCCAACCCAGTGGGATGATTTCATCAAGATTGCGTTTATAGCTATCTAAAATTTTAAAATCACTGGGGCCATAATACCAATTCATTGAATAGGCTAGCTCACCGGCTTTGAATTCTAAAGGAAGTTTTGATACAAAGTTTTTGGTAAATAGGGAGTCAATTTCTTCATCTTGTACCAAGTTTTCAGATATAAAATGCGAAGTTTTGAATGGGGTATCTGTCAACAATATGGAGGTAAAGAAATGCTGCTTGTATGCAATCCAGCTTACATCACGGGCATTGTCTTCTGCCAGTTTTCCTTGACCTAAATAATCATCTTTGTCGCCTTCATATTCCCAAAGCATTTCGGTATATCTGTTTTCATAAGAAATACTTCTAGCTTTGCGATGGGCTTTGAGTTGCCATTCCAGTTCTGCGGGTGTTGAGGTATTGATAATATTGCTAAGTCCTTGAGATTGTATTGCAAAATCGAGCATATATTCTCCCGGTTTAATTTCATAGCGGTATTCAAGGTAGCTGTTTTCTGAAGCTTTTAACCTCATCGACAGAATGGAGTTTTCACCATTTCGAGTAAGCGTGGGCTCAAAATAAAGATCCCGGGTGTTTAAAATTCTATTTTCTGACTGAAATTGTAGGTTTAAATCTGCATTACCGTCTTTTATTAGATAGATGGGTATGCTGTCAAATGTCTTGAATTTTTTTAATGTTGCTTCTACAATATAGCCCCCTTTGTTATTTATTTTTAACTCAAGGACATCGTTTTCGAGTGTGGTAATATTTTCTTTTGCAGAGGGTAAAGTAGCAGCATAAGCAAAAGAGCCCAATTGGTTTTTTAAGGTTTCTATTCTTAGCGAGTCTGAGATTTCTTCAACAGCTTCAGCTTCAGTTATAACAGGAGTTTGTAGAACTTCTTTGAGTGGTTCTTGCTGCGCTTCCTTTTCGGCATGTTCTATCCTGGCTTTTTCCTCTAGTTCTTCTTGAGTGGGTGCGTTTTGATAGAGCATCCATATTAGTATCAGAGCTATTAAGCTAAAACCTATTAAAGAGTTGTAATCAAATTTTTTTTCTTCTATCATTGGGTCAAAATTTCAGCATTTACTGAATGTTCTATTTTTTACTATTATATATTGATGTGGCTTCAACAAATGCTACAAAAAGTGGATGTGGATTTGCAACGGTGCTTTTATATTCAGGGTGGTATTGAACGCCAACAAACCAAGGGTGGTCTTTGAGTTCGATGATTTCAACGAGCCCTGTTTCTGGGTTTATACCCGTTGTTAGCATGCCGGCTTCTTCAAGTTGTTTTTTGTATTTGTTATTGTATTCATAGCGGTGGCGGTGGCGTTCTTCAATCATTGGGTTGTCATATACATTTGCTACAATGCTTCCTGGTGTTAACTCACACTTCCAAGCTCCTAATCTCATAGTGCCTCCTTTATCAACAATGCTCTTTTGTTCTTCCATTAAATCTATGACCGGATGTGGGGTATTGACATCCATTTCTGTAGAGTTTGCTCCTTTTAAATTGAGAATATTTCGGGCATAATCGATGACTGCCATTTGCATTCCTAAACAAATTCCAAAAAAGGGAATTTTGTGTTCTCTTGCAAATTTTACTGCTTCAATTTTTCCTTCTATACCGCGTTCACCAAAACCGGGAGCTACCAGAATGCCATCCAAATTTGCAATTTTAGTCTCAATTGTATTGGCATCAATAAACTCTGAGTGAATTGATATAACTTTTACTTTTACTTCGAGTTCTGCACCGGCATGTATAAAAGCTTCTAAAATGGATTTATAAGAATCCTGAAGTTCAACATATTTTCCAATGAGACCAATATTAACAACTGTTTTGGGATTTTTATGACGTTGTAAAAACTGATTCCAACGTGTTAAATCTGGCTCATTTTTAGAGGTCAAATTTAATTTTTGAAGTGTTATGGTATCGAGACCCTCTTCAAGCATCAGATTGGGAACATCATAAATAGTAGATGCATCTATTGACTCAATAACGGCTTCCTTTTTCACATTACAGAAAAGGGCTAATTTTGTTCTCAATTCATCTGAAAGATGATGTTCTGTTCTACAAACTAAAATATCTGCCCTGATACCACTTTCCATTAAAACTTTTACTGAATGCTGAGTGGGCTTGGTTTTTAATTCACCCGCTGCTGCGAGAAATGGCACCAAGGTTAGATGGATAACAATGGCATTATCATCTCCCAGTTCCCATTTTAATTGGCGCACAGATTCTATGTAAGGGAGTGACTCGATATCACCCACGGTTCCGCCAATTTCTGTGATAACTATATCATATTCACCACTGTTTCCTAAAATTTGAATGCGTTCTTTAATTTCATTGGTAATGTGTGGAATGACTTGAACGGTTTTTCCAAGAAACTCTCCGCGGCGTTCTTTATCAATAACGCTTTGATATATTCTTCCGGTAGTGACATTGTTTGCTTGTGAGGTAGCAACATTGAGAAATCGCTCATAGTGGCCCAGGTCGAGGTCGGTTTCTGCTCCATCATTTGTCACATAACATTCGCCATGTTCATAAGGATTGAGTGTTCCGGGATCAATATTGATGTATGGATCCAGTTTTTGAATGGTCACTCTATACCCTCTTGCTTGTAATAATTTTGCTAATGAAGCCGCGATGATACCCTTTCCTAATGAAGAACTTACACCTCCTGTTACAAAGATATATTTGGTGTTGACCATTTTGATGTTAGATTTCAGATATTAGAATTGAGAAAATCGATTTTTAGTTAAACTTGCAAATCGTCTTCTCATTTTTACAATGGGCAAAAATACAAAGAAGAAATGATACTAGGTAATGAATTTTTGGTTAATATTTTTAGGGATATTTTGGATACTTTTTCCTAATGGTATAGATAAGTTCTTCAAGTCCATTGAGTTTGATTTCATACATCTGCTCCAACATTTTGCCGAGTTTACCATCAGGAAACCCTTTTTGCTTAAACCAGACAAAATAAAATTCCGGTATATCTATTAAATAAAAGTTTTTGTATTTCCCAAAAGGCATTTTGAAGTGAGCAAGTTCGATGAGGTTTTCCGGGTTGGGGTTCAATGGGTTTCTTGTTTCAGGTTTCAGGTTTGTGAAAAAATATTTGGAATTTGAAATTTGGTGCTTAGAATTTGCCTAGCCATCCAAAGTCGCTATAAGCGGGAAAGGATGGGTACTTTTACTATTTCCATTTCTCAAGTTTAATAAGCTCTTCTGCAATGAATTCTTGCCATTGGCTTTCTTTATCAAAGTTTCTGGAATGGTTTGTTTCTTTATCAAATTGCTTTTGCATTTTTTCACGTTCGTAATTGAATTTTGTGAAAATTGCCGAAAGATCTTTTTCAAAGTTTTTAGTTACCTGATAGCTTGCAAATGCTTCTCTTAATTTTCGGGTGTGAATTTCTGAAATATCAAAGTGTGCCTGCTCGTGTTTTAAGATATGGTCATTTACTTCTTTAGACTTGAACCAAGACATTTCTTTGTCAAAGTATGTGTTTACTTGTGTGGTCAAAAATAATTTTCCATTTTCATTCTTAACATAGTAGCTGAATTCAACACTGGAATGTGTCAATGCTGCAAATGGACTTCTCAGATCTGGTTTTCCTATAAAATTCTCCCACACCAGCTTTTCACTTTCCTTCCACTCTATGCGATTTGAATAATCCCCGACAAAAAGGAAAAGTAACAAAACTAATAAACTCTTTATTACCATTGAAATTGAATATTTTGAATTATTTCAGGGTGTAAGCTTTTTGCTACAGGGCATGTTAAGGCTGTATTTTTAAGTATTTTTTGATGCTTTTCAGAAATTCCTTTTGGGAAACTAAGCACTACCTTAATTTCAGAAATGCGTCTTGGATCGTTTGCCATAAATTTTGTGACCTCTGCCACTGTTCCTTTCATATCAACATTGAGTGAGCCTGCTTTAATTCCCATCACTGTAAGCATACAGTTGGCAAGACCTGTGGCAACTGTATCTGTGGGCGAAAAAGCTTCTCCTTTACCTTGGTTATCTATTGGGGCATCTGTTAAATAGCTATCTCCCGATGCCAAATGGGTGGATTGGGTTCTTAAGCCGCCGAGATAAATTACTTTTGAAGTGCTCATTCAAGTTCTACCAGGTTGAGGTCTTGGTTGTATTTTAAAATATAAACTGCATTGTTTTCATATCCGCCGGATGCTGTTTTTTGGTAGTTAAATTTATTTTCAACATAAACGGTCTCACCCTCTATGATATCATTTGCTTCAAAAATGTTTTCGGCGAAAGCCAATCGCAACAAGGCGTCATATGTTATATCAAAACCTCGTGATGCAAATCTGTTTGGTATGACTGAATATTGTTCTTTATATGCCTCTACAAATCTTATATTCTCTTTATAATTATACGATTTATTCCAGGAAGGAAATGTAAACTCTAGATTTGCAAGATGAATATTTGATACTTCTCTAAAATCAAAAGCATCGTTTTTATCGAGTGTAAAAAGTCGCACTTTTTTGCTTCTTCTTATACTGTTAAGTACACCAACAGCACTACTCACTACAGTAGCATTTGATGACTCTAGAAGTATCCAGTTTTCTTGTTCATTGCTGATGTTTGAGGAAATATCTGAACTCCTGAAAAAATTTCCATCACGAGGTGTAACCAGTTTAATACCCGGAAAAGCCGTTTGTAATTTGTGTCTTTTTGCACTACTTGTATTGTCTGAAATAAGGATTAAATTTTTATCTTGTCCATTTTCTTTTATGTAGTTGATGAGTTTGTTTTCTATAACATCACTTTGAGGAATGCTTTGAATAAAATTGGGGTACATTTTTCCTTGCCTGTTACTCAAAGGAGATAACACAGGTATGTTTTGTGATGAAAGTTCTGAAGCTGTGCGTTCAACAAATGCTTGTCTAAGTGGCCCAATCACCAAGTCAACATTTGTAATATTTTTTCTTCTAAAAAGTTCATTTACTCCCTTTTCCATTTCTTGAGTATCAAAAACGTGGAGATTGATAGAAATTCCCTTTTGTTTTGCAAACTCCGAAGCCATTAAGACCCCGGCATAAAAATCAACTGCCAGTCGCATGGTGGCATTATTGGTAAGTTCATTCTGGTTTAAAGAAAGTGAATCTTTTTGAATTTTATTCAATTCAAACGGAAGAAAAACAACTACATTTTTGGGTTTAAAGTTTTTTAGATTGTATTCAATATTTATTTTTTTTGAGCTACTTACAGAAGGATTTGTTGCGACATCTGTTGTTACTTTTGGTATCTTAATGACCATTCCTTCTTTTAAACCGTCTTTTGTTTGTGGATTCAAAGCCACAATTTCTTCTTCGGTTAACCCGAAAAGGACTTTTAACCTGTAAAACCCTTCTTTTGCTTTAACCGTATAAATAGTATAGTTTTCTTCCTCTATTTTTGGTTCCTCGAGAGAAGTTTTTATAGGCACGTTTAAAATCATTCCTTCAGGCAAATTATCTGTTCCATAGATAGAGGGATTCAATGCTTCTAATTTTTCAATGGTGATTCCATAATTTTTTGCAATACCAAATTTCGTTTCCTGAGAAGCCACTTTATGTTTTCCTGTGGAGATTTCATCAGGGTTAGTAACAGTATAATCAGGGTCAATGGGAGAAACAATCGTTACTTGTTTAATGGGTATTTTAATTTCTTCTCCCCTTTTCAAATTACTTGAATAAAGGTGTCTGTTGTATTTTTTTATCTCGTCAACAGTAGTTCCATAAATAGAGGCGATTCCAAAAATAGTTTCTTTACGCTTTACTTTATGTGTTTTGAAAATCACATCGCCATTTGATGGATTTTCAACTTTTCCTATGCTTTTTGGGATGATAAGAACTGTATTTTCTTTCAATCCATTTTTCACTTCAGGATTTAACCTTAATAAATCTGCTTCAGAAATAGAATACTTTTGAGTAATGCTAAAAACAGTTTCGCCTTGTTGCACTCTGTGACTCACATAAGAAGTTTGAGCAATATTAAGCCCAGAATATAAAAATAGAATTAAAACAATGATGATTTTTTTCACACTTGTAATATTAATTAGATTTTGACATTAAACCTGAAACTTGAAACCTCCCTTCGATAAAGCTACGGAAGGCAAGCCTGAAACTTGAAACTGAACCCCCTTACTCCCACTCAATCGTTGCGGGTGGTTTTGAACTGATGTCATACACTACTCTATTAACGCCTTTTACACGATTTATTATTTGATTTGAGGTTTCTTGTAAAAATTCATAAGGTAAATTCACCCAATCTGCCGTCATCCCATCTGTACTTTCAACGGCCCTTAAAACCACCGCTTTTTCATAAGTGCGCTCATCGCCCATTACACCCACAGAATCTACGGGAAGTAAAATAGCACCGGCTTGCCATACTTGATCATAAAGCTTCCATTTCTTTAGGTTGTTGATAAATACTGCGTCAACCTCCTGCAATATACGCACTTTTTCCAGAGTAATATCTCCCAATATTCGTATCGCAAGTCCGGGACCGGGAAAAGGATGTCTTCCCAATATTTCCTGAGTGATTCCCATTTCAGCTCCCACTCTTCTCACTTCGTCTTTAAACAACATTCTAAGAGGTTCTACAATTTTTAATTTCATAAAATCAGGCAATCCCCCCACGTTGTGATGAGACTTTATGGTCACTGATGGTCCATTTACAGAGACTGATTCTATCACATCTGGATAAATAGTTCCCTGTGCTAACCAGGTCACGTCACTTATTTTGTGGGCCTCATCATCAAATACTTCTATGAATGCGTTGCCAATGGCTTTTCGTTTTTCTTCAGGATCGCTTAGCCCTTTTAATGCATTCATAAATCGTGCCGTTGCATCGACGCCTTTAACATTCAAACCCATATCTTTGTATTGATGCAAAACGTTTTCAAACTCATCTTTTCGCAATAAACCGTTATTTACAAAAATACAGTACAAGTTTTCACCAATGGCCTTGTGCAATAATATAGCTGCGACGGTTGAATCGACTCCACCGCTCAATCCAAGGACAACTTTATCCTTTTTTATTTTAGCTTTCAATTCCTGAACAGTGGTTTCAACAAAAGCTGCCGGAGTCCAGGTTTGAGAAATACCGGCAATGTTGACCAGAAAATTTTCAAGTATCTTCTTTCCGTCTGTGGTATGATAAACTTCCGGGTGAAATTGGATGCCAAACGTTTGCTCACCTTCAATTCGGTAAGCTGCAAATTCAACATCATGAGTGCTAGCTAAAAGCACCCCTTTTTCAGGTAATTTTTTAATAGTATCACCGTGACTCATCCAAACCTGACTACCATGAGAAACACCCTCAAAGAGTTCGCAGTTTTCTTTTATTTTAGAGAGCTTAGCTCGACCATACTCTCGGGTTTCAGATTGTTCAACACTTCCACCGTTAAAGTGAGCCAAATATTGTGCTCCATAACATACAGCAAGTAGTGGTTTGTGTGATTTTATGGAAGACAAATCAGGATGCGGAGCATCATCTGCACGAACGGAAAAAGGACTTCCTGAAAGAATTACCGCCTTGAATTTGTCTAAGTTTTGAGGTATTTTGTGATAAGGGTGGATTTCGCAATAGATGTTTAACTCTCTTACACGCCTGGCAATAAGCTGGGTATACTGCGAACCGAAATCTAAAATAAGTACATTGTTGTTTTGCATAGGCAAAAATAGGTCATTTTGATTTTTTGGACAATGGAATTATTAGTAATTTTATAATAAATTGTAACACAACTTATTTCATATAGACAAATTATACAAACAAGATATCAATCAAAATCATACATCGTGAAAATCAAATCATTTTTAGTACTGCTTGCACTGTTGTTAAGTTTTAACATTACTTCAGGGCAATCCTTAGAAAAACAAATCGATGCCATTTTTACTGAAGCCTATCCGGCTGATAAACCGGGTGCTACCGTTTTAATTTCTAAGGACGACAAAGTCATTTACCGCAAAGCTTTTGGGTTGGCCAATCTGGAACTGAATGTCCCTATGAAGCCCGAAAATGTTCTGGAACTGGCTTCCATCACCAAACAATTTACCGGAGTAGCCATCCTGATGTTGATGGAACAAGGCAAACTCAACCTGCAGGACCCTTTGTCAAAATTTATTGACGATTATCCAAAGGGCAATGAAATCACCATCCATCATTTACTTATCCACACTTCGGGCATAAAAAGCTATACCAGTATACCTGAGTTTATAAAAATGGCTCGCACTGATATGACCCCGACCGAACTCATAGGTCATTTTAAAGACTTACCCATGGACTTTGAACCGGGAGAGCGTTATGCTTACAACAACTCGGCTTACATTCTTTTGGGCTATATCATTGAGCAGATCTCAGGTTTGAGTTATGAAGAGTTTATACATAAGAACATTTTTGACAAGCTGGGAATGAAAAATTCTTATTACGGAAGCAGAAGCAAGATTATTCCCAACCGCGCCTATGGCTATCAGCCGGATACTCAAGGTGGCCTCAAAAATGCCGACTATTTAAGTATGACACTTCCCTATGCAGCAGGCTCACTGATGTCAACCGTTGATGATATGTTTTTATGGAACAAGGCCATTCATCACAATACACTCATTTCAGAAAAAAGCAAGCAACTGGCGTTTACCAACTACACTTTAAACAACGGAAGACCTATTAATTATGGCTATGGCTGGGGAATTAATGAACTTGCGGGATTTACTTCTATTGAACATACAGGCGGAATTTTCGGTTTTACCACATCAGGTATTTATTTGCCTAAAGAAAATATCTATGCCATTGTTTTGACTAACAAAGACGACGGCAACGCTCCTGAACCACTTAACCTTCAGGCAACAGCCATTGTTTTGGGCAAACCCTTGGTTGAAAAACCTGCTGTTACCCTTACTGAAGCCCAACTTCAGCAATGGACAGGAGCCTATCAGTTTGAAGATGTTGTGCGTTTTATTAATTTTAACGACGGTTCCCTTTACAGCACCCGAGAAGGTGGACAACCATTTAAACTCATTCCAGTTTCTGAAAATAGCTTTCAGTTTGAAGGCAGTTTTACCACCTATGACTTTTCTATCAAAAACGGTAAAAAAGAAGTACTGTTTGCAGACCGCATCAACAAAAGCAAAGGTGTAGAAACAGATAAAAATCCAAAACCTGAAAAAGAAGCTATTTCACTGCCAAAGGAAATTCTGGCTAATTATGAAGGGACTTATGAACTACAACCTTCCTTTCAAATTGTAGTAACGACTCAGGACAACCGCATTTTTGCTCAGGCAACCGGTCAGCCGCAATTTGAACTTTTCGCTGAAAGCGAAAACACCTTTTTCCTAAAAGTGGTGGAAGCCAAAGTAACTTTCAACAAAAACCCTGATGGCTCAATTAAAAGCTTGACTCTATTTCAGGGGGGGCAGGAAATTGAAGGGATAAAAATAAAATGATTTTACTTTTTTACATTAAACCTCCCTCAATTCGATGGAGGTTTTTTTATGCCTTATCGTTTCAAAAAATTCTGACCTAAAAATTAAAATTTGTATCTTTCCGCAATTAATAACAAAATCAAAATTTTAATGATGAAAACATTATCCTTTCGGAAGAATGCCCCTTCAAAAATGCTGTTTATGGCATTTTTTATTGCTGCATTTTTAGTCTCCCCAATTAACAGAATTCAAGCCCAAGGTGTAACTTACGATCACATCGCAAACATGAAAGCGGTAACGAGCAGTGCCATTTCAGACAACGGAGCTTATGTGGCTTACACCGTAAGTGTACCCGCAGACCCCTTTAAAGAAAATGCCAGAAACTCCAACCAACTGCATGTTTTAAACACTGCAACAGGGGAATCAAAACCTTATTTCACCGCAGCAGGTGTGAGCCAGGTACAATTTCGCCCTGCAAAAGGCACCATTACTTTCCTGAGCAGACTTTCGGGCGATTCAGCCAATTCAATATTTGAAGTTAGTCTTTCAGGTGGTGAGGCATCAAAAATTTTCACACACACTACAAATATTTTAGACTATACCTGGCAGGCAGATGGCAACCGTCTTGCTTTTTCTATTTCGGAAAGAGACGGCGCTCCAAAAACACCCCTCACTTATTCGCCTGACTTTTATGAAGAAAATTTCAGCCAACGAAAAGGGTTTATTGTAAACCTTTCCGGAAATAACCCACAACCTCAACAATTGAATGTGGAAGGCTCTATCTATGACATGGCCTGGAGTCCTGATGGAACAAAAATTGCCGTTTCTGCTGCTCCCACATCTTCTGTTGACGACTCTTTTATGAAGAAAGCTGTCATGATTGTTAGCACAAGCACTCGTAATGTAATTGCTAGAGTTGACAACAAAGGAAAATTAGGACAAATTGAATGGAGTCCCGACGGAAATTGGTTGGCTTTAAGAGGTGCCAAAGACATCAATGACCCCATTGACGGAAGAATACTGACTGTTTCTTCCA
>DAINOA010000036.1:0-17480 GCA_036735625.1 Planktosalinus sp.
TGATGGCATCATCATCCAAAAACACGGTGCTGCACCGGTAAATGCAGACACGGTAAAAACTTCAGCCGGAGCTGTTTTTCAATTGCCTATTTGCAAAGTTGATCACATTAAAGATGCCGTATATTATCTTCAGGCGTCAGGGATTCAAGTCATCGCAGCTACCGAAAAGAGCGCACATACTATTTATGACATTAATCTATCCCCAGCAACAGCAATAGTAATGGGTTCAGAGGATAAAGGGATTAATCCTTCCGTTTTAAAGATTATTAGCCATACTGCCAAATTGCCAATGCAAGGCAATATTGCTTCCTTAAATGTTTCAGTAGCTTGTGGGGCGTTTTTGTATGAAGTGGTGAGACAACGGTTATAAAATCCAAAAAACAAATTCTAAATTCCAAAAGTTTAAAAAGTTTTGTATTTAGCTTGGGATTAAACCAAATAGGTGTTCTTGACTATAGATTATCTTTCTTTTTATATGTATAAGTAATTTTAACCTTTGGTTGCTTGTTTTCTAGTGATGAGTTATTTGGAGTTTGGAAATTAGTGCTTGTAAATTCTTCTTTTTCTTCTTTAGGAGTTGGTATAAAATTTCCATTTTCATCAAAGTGTTTCATAAACTCGTCATCCTCCTCATTGTAGTCTTCTTGTTCCCATTTATAAATTTTTGGTTTTTCAATTTTCGTTTTAAACAAAAATGAGAATAAAAATCCCACAAACAGTCCTGCAAGGTGACCTTCCCATGAAATACCTTTTTCAATGGGAAATACATACCACAACAAGCCTCCATATAAGAAAACAATGATTAATGATAAAGCAATCAACCTGTAATAAGCAGAAAATACTCCTTTAAAAAAAAGAAATGAAACAAGCATATATACCACTCCACTGGCGCCTATATGATAAGAAGGACGGCCTATAAGCCAGGTGATAAAACCTGTAAGCAATAAGCCATATATTAGCACCCGCCAGCTATCCTTGCTATAAAAATAAAATAAGGCTGTGGACAAAACCAAAAGGGGAATGCTATTGTTAAATAGATGCTTCACACTACCGTGAATGAAAGGGCTAAACAGAATTCCTTTTAATCCCTCAAGTGTTCTGGGATACACGCCCCAGGAATTAAAAATCACGCTAAATCGTATTTCAAACCAGTAAACAAACCAGATGGTTAACACAAACAAGATGGGATACCCAAGCGTAGCTGTCTTAAAAGAAAAAGGATTGTCTGTGTTTTTCATAAACTCGCAAGTAAACGGGTAACTTACTTTTAAAACCCGCAATTAATATTGTAGCCTTAAATCCAAAAACTCTGCCGAAATAAAGATACTGTAATTGTGGCAGACTAAACCCCTCCCTAACCCTCCCCAAAAGGGGAGGGAACTTAAAAACTCAGCTTTGGGGGTTGGGCCTTTATAGATAAAATATTATGATAGAAAATGAAAAAAACAAACTCCCCCTTTGGGGGTTGGGGGGCATATTTCCTACCTTTACACAATGAGCACTCCACTTGCAGAACGCATCCGACCCAAATCATTAGATGACTACATTAGTCAGCGTCATTTGGTGGGCGAAACCGGCGTTTTAACAGCTCAAATTAAACAAAGCATAGTGCCTTCTATGATTTTTTGGGGACCACCGGGAACCGGAAAAACTACACTGGCAAATATCATTGCCCTTGAAAGTGGGAGACCGTTTCACACCCTCAGCGCCATCAGCAGCGGAGTGAAGGATGTGCGTGAAGTCATCGATAAAGCCAAAAAAGGCGACGGACTTTTCATTACCAAAAATCCGATACTTTTTATTGACGAAATTCACCGGTTTAGTAAATCACAACAAGACTCACTGCTTGGAGCCGTCGAAAAAGGTTGGATAACTTTGATTGGTGCCACTACAGAAAATCCCAGTTTTGAAGTCATTGCAGCACTTTTATCTCGTTGTCAAGTTTATGTATTGAAACCATTTGAAAAAAGTGATTTAGAAGCCCTTTTAAGACGTGCAATTGAAAAGGATGAACAACTAGCCCGAAAAAACATAAACCTTCAGGAAACCGAAGCACTTTTAAGACTTTCCGGCGGTGATGCCAGAAAGTTACTCAATATATTTGAACTCGTCATCCAGTCAGAGTCCGGAGACAAAATATCCATTACCAATGAGTTGGTGATGCAAAAAGTGCAACAAAAAACCGTGCGTTATGATAAAACAGGTGAACAGCATTATGATATTATTTCGGCATTTATCAAGTCCATTCGCGGAAGCGACCCCAATGCCGCGGTTTATTGGCTCGCCAGAATGATTGCTGGTGGTGAAGACGTCAAGTTTATTGCCCGAAGATTGCTTATCTTAGCTTCAGAAGATATTGGGAATGCCAACCCCACCGCTTTGGTGATTGCAAACAACACCTTTCAGGCTGTTGCAACCATTGGGTATCCTGAATCGAGAATTATTTTAAGTCAGTGTGCTATTTATTTGGCCAACTCACCCAAAAGCAATGCAAGCTATTTGGCAATTAATGAAGCGCTTGATACCGTTCAAAAAACAGGTGATTTGGAAGTACCGCTTTCGATACGTAATGCACCTACTAAGTTGATGAAGGAATTGGGCTATGGAGACAACTATCAATATGCTCACAATTATGAAGGCAATTTTGTTCCACACGAGTTTCTTCCGGAAGAGATTTCAGGGAAAACGTTTTATGAGCCGGGAAATAATGCAAAAGAGAATGTATATAGAAATTATTTGAAGTCGCTTTGGAAGGAAAAGTATAAATATTAATTATAATTTCTGCGTAAATCTGCGGGAAAATAAAAGCTTTACCACAGAGTTGCACAGAGAAGCCACAGAGTTACACAGAGAAAAATTAAAAAAATGAAAGGAAAACTAGTAAAAGACAAAGCCACCCCTAGAGGCGCTTATCCCCACGTTAAAAGAGTGGGTGATTTTATTTTTGTTTCAGGAACAAGTTCGCGAAAAGCAGACAACACCTTTGCAGGTGTGGAACAGGTGGATGAAATGGGAAGCATGAAGCTCGATATTGAGGCACAAACCCGTGCCGTGATAGAAAATATACGTGACTTTCTTGGAGTGGAAGGCGCCGGTCTGGAAGATGTGGTAGATGTCACCTCATTTTTGGTGAATATGAATGACTTTGCCGGCTACAATAAAGCTTATGCAGAATATTTCACTACTGATGGCCCCACCCGAACAACAGTTGCCGTGCATCAACTACCCCACCCATATTTGCTGGTTGAGATTAAAGTGATGGCTTACAAACCTTTGTAATTTAGGGCTTGCCTACCGTACCTGCCTGCAGGCAGGGATTTATCGTAGGTAGGTTTCAAGATTCAGGTTCAAAGTTTTATATTTGGTGTTGACGAATAAAGTATTAAAGCTTTTTATTTATATAATGCGTTAATAGTAAAGCTATAACTAGTGCAAAAGCAGATTCAGGAAGTAGAAAAATTGATTGTTTGAACCCATTTATTGTTACTGAAGTTCCTTCAAAAATAAAATGAGTTTCAGTCTTTATAGAATATACAGTCCGAATAGGAATCAAACTAAGCAAAATTGAAAAATGAAAACTAAAAATTAAAAATATAATTACAATTGCTCTAGTAAAAGGTTTATCTATATTTATATACATCTGAAAGTCATTTAGTAAACTAAAATATTAAAAATTGACAACTAAAACAAAATCCATACAAAACTACATAAACGGCAACTTCCAAAACCCAATATCAGATGAATGGATAGACAATTATGATCCTTCCTGCGGCGAGGTGTATGGGAAACTACCCAATTCCTCAAAAGCAGATGTGGAGGAGGCTGTTAACGCTTCCGCGAAAGCGTTTCAGGGATGGTCAAACACCACCGTGGAGGAACGCAGCAAAATACTCCTCAGAATAGGCGACTTGATTGAAGAAAAACTAACTATACTTGCCCAAGCCGAATCCAAAGACAACGGAAAACCTGTTTCGCTGGCAACAGCAGTTGATATTCCACGGGCAGCGAGTAACTTTCGGTTTTTTGGTCACGCCATAACACAGTTTGCTAGTGAAGCACACGAAAGCGTGGGCCATCAAGCAGTGAATTTCACCCTTAGAAAACCCCTGGGTATTGTGGGCTGCATTTCGCCATGGAACCTCCCACTCTACCTCTTTACCTGGAAAATTGCCCCGGCACTGGCAGCAGGAAATTGTGTAGTTGCAAAACCCAGCGAAGTCACCCCAATGACTGCTTACCTTTTAAGCGAAATTTGTATGGAAGCAGGGCTTCCTTCAGGAGTATTAAACATCGTTCACGGTTTGGGTCACACCACAGGACAAGCCATTGTTGAACATCCACAAATCAAGGCAATTTCATTTACGGGAGGAACGACAACCGGTGAACACATCGCCCGAACGGCTGCACCGATGTTTAAAAAATTATCGCTTGAGCTTGGCGGAAAAAACCCAAACCTCATCTTTGCCGATTGTGATTATAAGAAAATGCTCGAAACCACATTGCGTTCCTCATTTGCCAATCAAGGACAAATCTGTTTGTGCGGTTCACGCATCTTTGTGGAGGAACCCATCTATGAAAAATTCAAAACCGACTTTGTTGCCCTCGTTAAAGCTTTAAAAGTGGGTCATCCTTCCGAAAAAGAAAGCAATCTGGGTGCTTTGGTTTCCAAACCCCATCTTGAAAAAGTGCTTTCATTTATCGAAGATGCACCGGCTCAGGGAGCCACAATTCTTTGTGGTGGAAAAAAAGTTAATGTTCCCGGTTTTGAAAAAGGCTATTATCTGGAACCCACTGTCATTGAAGTAAAAACCAACCAGTGCAAACTCAATCAGGAAGAAATTTTTGGTCCGGTGGTGACGATTATGCCATTTAAAACTGAGGATGAAGCATTAACATTTGCTAACGGTGTACGTTATGGATTGTCTGCAACACTTTGGACCAATAACCTCAACCGCACGATGCGATTAAGCAATGAGCTGCAAACCGGAATCGTATGGGTCAATACATGGATGATGCGTGATTTAAGAACACCCTTTGGCGGAATGAAAGACAGCGGCGTGGGACGTGAAGGCGGATTTGAAGCGCTTCGGTTTTTTACTGAACCTAAGAATGTGTGTATTCAGTATTCTTAGAAATTTAAAATCCTTAAATTTGAGGTGAAATTGTTAATTTAAATAACGAGGTTCCCGCTTTCGCGGGAAATGGATATGATAAAGAAACTAAGAATAAACGGTCACTCTCACCTGCTCCCCTATCCTGAGGAGATACCGCCATTTATGAAAGACAAAGGAATCTTTTGGGTTGACAAAGACCGAAAGTTTATGCTTCAAAAAAACTGGAGCCGCCCGGTAACAGATTCAAGCTTTTTCCTGAATGAGAAACTGGAATGGATGGAACGCAACAAGATAGACCATGCCGTTGTGCTAAACCTTTCTCAACTATATGGCAACGGTTTGCGAGTCGAAGAAATGAAGCAGGCCCTGCGATTTCAAAATGATTTTAATGCACGCATCCAACAGGAAAACCCATCAAAATTTACAACCGGTTTTGTAGTTCATCCGGGACTTTTAAAAGGCGCTATGTGGGAAGAAGAACGTTGTGTAGAGCAGCTCGGTATGCAATTACTATGTCTTCCTACCCATTATATGGATACCATTGGCACCTGGCGTTGTATTTTTGATGAAGAAAACCATGAACTTTTTGAACTTGCAAGTAAATACAATCTTGCTGTTGAAATTCACCCTTATGACGGTGAAAAATTTATTCTCCTTGAAAACACTTCCTGGCGTTTTCATCTCATTTGGATGTTAGCACAATGTGCAGATGCTTATCATTTTCTTACTTTAAATGGGTATCAAGATAAATATCCCGGAATGCGCACATGCTTTGCACATGGAGGGCAGTTGGCGCAAATTAATTTGGGACGACGCATACAGGGCTTTGACGGCCGTCCAGACCTTTTTGAAGGAAAACAACACCCCAGAAAAGCTGTTGCCCATAAAAACATCTTTTTTGATACTTTGGTTCATGATACCGGTTCGTTGGGTTTGTTGGTTAAAAACCAAACTTCCAAGCAAGTCATAATGGGTCTTGATGACCCCTACCCCCTTGGCGAAATGGAAAGTGAACAACAATCCTCTTACCCCGGTAAAATTCTTGATTTAGCAAAAGAACAAAAAATATTGACTGAAACTGAATGTGATGCCATCTGGAGCGACAATGTGATTCAATGGCTGTGTGGTGAAGATGAACAGGCAAAACAAAAGCTCCTAAATAGAATAACCGGACACTAATTGAATCTGATTATCTTCAAGTAAAGGTCTAAAATATTAGGCCTCCATTGCATAAGCATATAAAATAAAAATCAAAAATGGAATTTATCTCTGAAAAGCTTGACAATTATGTTATTGAACATACCCAATCTGAACCTAAATTACTAAAACAATTAAATCGCGAGACTCAGGCAAAGGTGCTACAGCCAAGAATGCTGAGTGGTCATTATCAAGGCCGAGTTTTGAGTATGATTTCAAAATTGGTGTCTCCAAAAAGCATACTTGAAATCGGCACTTATACCGGTTATTCAGCACTTTGTATGATGGAAGGCATTCAGCAAGGAGGAACTCTTGTCACGATTGATCACAATGAAGAGTTGTTTTCGCTACAGCGAAAATATTTTGATAAATCGGGTTTTGGTGAACAAATCATTCAGCATACGGGTGAGGCCCTTGAAATTATTCCAACTTTAGAAGGCCCTTTTGATTTAGTATTTATTGATGCCGACAAAGAGAATTATTGCAATTATTTTGAACTTATTCTCCCAAAAATGAAAGCGGGTGGTGTTATTTTATCTGACAATGTCCTCTGGAGCGGTAAAGTATTAGAGAAACCAAAAAAAGACGATGTTGAAACACCGGCACTTATAGCTTATAACAAACTTTTAAACTCACACCCAAAAGTAGAAAGTGTGCTGTTGCCCATTAGAGACGGATTAACGATTACACGAGTTAAATAATTTGATTGCCGCTAAACAAGGGCATTCAAATGGGTATTGCATCTTTTGTAAAATAAAAAAGCCAGCAAACAACCCACAAAAGCCCCAAAAATCAAGTCTGATGGAAAATGAACTCCAACAAATATTCTACTTAAGGTAAACAAAAACGGAAATAAAAAGACCAGCCAAATCAAAGAAAATTTCTTTCTAAGAACTAAATAGGCAAAGGTTGCAATTGCAAACGAATTTGATGCATGACCTGAATAAAAACTATAACTGCCAGGACTTTTTAAAACTCTTATCATTTCAGATAATTCCAGAAGATTATTGGGCCTTAGGCGGGCTACACCAAATTTTGTGAGAGACATCAAAAGAATATTTAGGGCAACTAAACCAAAAAAGTAAAAGATAACAATCTTTGCTATTGGGGTTTCATAAGCTCTGAATATCAAATAAAGTAGCAGAATAAATAAAGGAATCCAAAGGGTCGTGTTTGTAATGAGTAACCAGAAACCGTCAAGTGATTCTACACCAGAATTGTTTAAGTAGATGAATAAATCGATGTCCCACTGCTTGATTTTTTCAATCATTTAAATTTGACGTTTTACAGGGCCGGTAATCTCCTTAATATCTTCTTTTGCTTTTTCTATTTCCTTTTGGACATCCTGTGTGATATCAATATCAACGCCTTTTTCTTTTGCTCCTTTGGTAATTTCACTTTTAATTTCATTGGTCGCATTTTTTATTTGTTTTATTCCTTTTCCCAGGCCGCGAGCAATTTCAGGAACTTTATCTGCACCAAAAACCATAAGCACTATAAAGAGTATGAAGCCAATTTCGGCTCCGCTTATAAATAGAAAAATTGCATTTGATATCATACAACAAATATAGTGAAGTTTCTATAGGCTTGAAAGAATTTATTCAGTCGTCTTTAGATAGATTTTACTTTGCTTTTCAAAAAAATCCATCAATTTGAGTTCATTAGTTTCTTTCAATAAATCAACCGTAAAACCGTTTTCAATACTAAAATAAATAAAATTTTCAATGCGCTCTTCGGGGATTTGTAGAAAATCTGTAAAGAAAGTTTTAGGAAAACGCTGATAAATTGCAGTATAAGATACATCAGATAATTGAGCTCTCTCAAGAGGACTTTGTTTTTCAGTAGAGCTTTTTTGACTTTTAAAAAGTGATTTTCCAATTAATCCCACAAATCCTAATAAATTAACAGTCCCAATGTGTTCTGTTGCCATTTTGCTAGTTTTATCCAACGCACTGTTTCTTACACCACTGCTTTTATCATCACTAAACTCAAAACCATATTCAAGGTCTTCCCAGGATAAATTTAAAGAAACCGGGGGTTTTGAAGTTTTAATTCTACTTGCATCTACCCTTATATTTCCGGTCAGGTCGTGTGGTCTTACAATGATTTCATCGAGTTCCAAAATTGCTGGATTTACATAAATTTTCATTACCCTATTTGCTACAATTCCCTCATCCACAATAACCGTAAATTTTTGAAACTGAAGCGCACTAAAAAGTACCCTGTCATTAACCGCCACTTCCAGAGTAAACTCACCTTTTTCATTGGTGATGGTTCCTTTTTGAGATGAAACATTGTATATTGAAATGGCTTCAAGGTCTTCGCCGGGTGGTGCTGAAATAAAACCTTCTACAATAACACGTTCTATTTGCTGAGACAGTCCAACAAATGGTACAATAAAAATTAAAAATAGTAAAAACTTTTGCATTCATAAATTTACATTTTATTTCTAGTGTCAATTTTAAACAAGTGTTAAAACTTTATCCATAAAATTTATTGTAATTTTAAAGTTTAAAACTAATTATTTACTATGAAAAATTGCATTATCGCAAGCACATCAACCGTTTATGGTGGAAATTATTTAGACTATTTACTTCCACAACTCAGACATTTTTTTAAAAATACTCAGGAGATACTCTTTATACCTTATGCACAACCCGGTGGATTGAGTTGTGATGAATACACACAAAAAGTTCAAAGTGCTTTTAGGCACATCGATAAAAAAGTTTTGGGGTTACATACCTTTAAAAACCCAAAAGAAGCAATAGAAAATGCAGGTGGGATATTTACAGGGGGCGGTAACACCTTCAGGCTTGTAAATGCGCTTTATAAAAATGCGTTAATGGCCGCTTTACGCGAAAGCATATTGAATGGCGTCCCTTATCTAGGCACCAGTGCCGGAAGTAATATATGTGGCCTTACCATGCAAACCACAAACGATATGCCCATTGTTTATCCGCCAAGTTTTAAAACTTTGGGGATACTCCCTTTCAACTTGAATCCTCATTATCTTGACCCGGAACCCAATTCAACTCACATGGGAGAAACCCGGGAGACGCGCATCAAAGAATTTCACAGTATGAACAACATACCCGTAGCGGGACTTAGAGAAGGGAGTTGGCTGGAAGTAAAAGGAAACAACATAATGCTGAAGGGTCAACTCACTGCCAGAATTTTTGAAAAAGGAAAAGACCCCTATGAGATGGAGAGTAACAGCAGTTTAAATTTTTTAAGCTGATATGAAGGCAACTATTAAGCAAATTTCTACTGAAGAAACAATCGCTGTGCGACATCCTGTATTGAGAGCAGGCAGACCCAGAGAAGATTGTTATTTTCAGGGTGATGATTTGAAGACAACGGTTCATTATGGCGTTTTTTCTGAAAACAATCTCGCCGGCATTGCAACTTTTTTAGAACAAAATCACCCCGCATTTGAAGGAACACATCTTCAATTGCGGGGTATGGCAGTTCTGGACGAATATAAAGGAAAGGGCCTTGGAAAGCGTTTATTGGAAAGCGGTGAACAACTGGCTAAATCAAAGAAGAAAAAAATAATTTGGTGCAATGCTCGTAATATCGCAGTGCCTTTTTATGAAAAAATGGGATATAAAATAATTGGAAATTCTTTTGAAATTCCTCTAGTGGGCTTGCATTATGTAATGATAAAAAACATCAAATGAACCGCACTCAATTTATAAAAACATTAAGCCTTAGTGCAGCAGGTATTCTGGCGACACCACAATTATCTTTTGCGCTCACACAGGAAGAATTTTCTACTACTGCCCTCACAGGCAAAGGAAACTCTAGACTAAAAGGAACAGATTATAAATTGATAGACACTGCTTATGACACTTTTCAAAAAATGAAAAATGAAGCACTTAAAAGCGGTATTCAACTGGAGGTCGTTTCAGCTTACAGAAGTTTCAATAGACAAAAGGAAATTTGGAATCGCAAATACTCTACCTTCACATCTCAAGGACTTTCACCCATAGGTGCCATTAATAAAATTATAGAATATTCAACCATTCCAGGCACCTCACGCCACCATTGGGGCACTGATATTGACCTCATTGATAGCGCTGTTCAAAGACCCAACAATGTGTTGCTTGAAAAACATTATATCGATGAAGGTGTCTTTTGCAGAATGAAAGAATGGATGGATCAAAATGCTTCAAAATTTGATTTTTATGAAGTTTATACAAACACACCGGGAAGGAAAGGCTTTAAATATGAACCCTGGCATTTTAGTTATGCCCCACTTTCAAAACCAATGCTTAAAACGTATCTAAATATTGACATCCTCGCTTTAATTAAAAACCTAAACATTCAAGGCAGCACCCATTTTTCAAATCAATTTATTGAAGATTATATTAAAAACCACATTCTAGATATTCACCCAATACTGTTGCCTTAATACAAATACTTAGTACCTTTGTATTTCAAATAAAACAATGAAAAAAAAAGTGCTATTAATGATTTTAGACGGTTGGGGAATCACCCAAAATCCCGCTGTTTCAGCCATTGCAAAAGCAAAGACCCCTTTTATTGACTCCCTATTTAAAAACTATCCCAATGCACAGTTACAAACAGATGGCCTTCATGTGGGACTTCCTGAAGGGCAAATGGGAAATAGTGAGGTTGGTCACATCAATCTGGGAGCCGGTCGCATCATTTATCAGGAACTGGCAAAAATTCATCTCGCTGTTAAAAACGATACCCTTTCACAAGAACCTGCTTTAAAAGAGGCTTTTGCTTACGCAAAAAAAAAACATAAAAATATTCACCTTTTAGGACTCGTCTCAGATGGCGGGGTTCATTCTCATATCAATCACCTCACGGGTTTGCTCAATGCTTCAGCTAAAGAAGGTTTGAGAAATCAAACATTTGTTCACGCCTTTACTGATGGTAGGGATGTTGATCCGCAATCAGGAAAAGGATTTATTGAACAACTGCAAAACCATTTAGAAATATCGGGTGGAAAATTAGCTTCCATCATTGGTAGGTATTATGCTATGGATCGCGATAAACGCTGGGAAAGAACCAAACTGGCTTATGATTTACTAGTTCACGGAATCGGGAATCATTCAACAAACGCCCTGGAAAGCATGCAGGAAAGTTATGAAGCCGATATAAGCGATGAATTTATTAAACCCATCGTTTTGACAGAAAACAATAAACCCGTTGCTACCCTACAGCCGGAAGATGTGGTAATTTTTTTCAATTTCAGAACAGACCGAGGCAGACAACTTACAGAAGTTTTAACACAAAAACATTTTCACGAATACACTATGTCAACATTGCCATTGCACTTTGTAACAATGACCAACTATGACGATACATTTAAAAACATCAACGTGATTTACAACAAAGAAAACATTACCGAAACTTTGGGCGAGGTGATTTCAAAAGCCGGCAAAAAACAAATTCGCATTGCCGAAACCGAAAAATACCCACACGTTACATTTTTCTTTTCTGGAGGAAGAGAAGCACCTTTTGAGGGCGAAAAGCGCCTTCTTTGTCCTTCACCCAAAGTCGCAACTTATGACTTGCAACCCGAGATGAGCGCCTTTGAAATTAGAGACAAAATCATTCCTGAAATAGATAATAAAACGGCAGACTTCATCTGTTTAAATTTTGCAAACCCTGATATGGTGGGTCATACAGGTGTTTTTGAAGCTGCAGTTAAAGCCTGTGAAACTGTTGATTCTTGCACAAAAGACATCGTTAAAAAAGCTTTGGAGAACGGATACTCCACACTTATTATCGCTGACCACGGCAACAGTGAAACAATGATAAATCCAGATGGAACGCCCAACACAGCACATACCACAAACCCGGTTCCTATTATTGTTGTTGACCCAGCTGTAAAATCGGTTGAAAATGGTATTTTAGCAAACATTGCCCCCACTGTTTTAAAACTAATGGGCATTGATAAACCCAATATAATGAATGAAAAATCACTAATTTAAATTTTTTTAAACATGAAAAAAACTTGCTTAGTACTTATGCTATCAATTGTTCTTTTTTCCTGCGGAAATAAAGAAAAAAATACTGATGCTGAAAATAATGAAACCCTTGAAGAAATAAAAGATATCGATGAAATTGATCCAAACGATATGCCTGTTTTGTTGGGAAAACAAGAAATAAATGCCATAAAATCACCACCATACTCTAAATGGTTTATTGAAGGATACAGATATGCCCTTGACCAGAAAAAACTCGGGCCATTAAAAACGGCTTTAGAAGGAAAAACCATCACTGTTTTTATGGGGACCTGGTGTGAAGACAGCCGTACGCAAGTGCCGCCTTTATTGGCCATTTTAGATGCTATAAGTTATGACAACTCAAAAATAACTTTAATCACCGTCTCTAGAGACAAAGACACACCCGAGGGTTATGAGGATGATCTCAATATTTTATATGTGCCCACAATAATCCTTTATGATGGTGAAAGTGAAATGGGTAGAATTGTTGAATATCCCGTTGAAAGTCTGGAAGCAGATTTACTTAAAATTGCAACTGGTGAGGAATACAAGCATTCCTACGAGAACGAGCAGGAATAAATCATTCCATATATTCTTTGTAATTTTAATGCAATTATGAGAAATAAATCTTTAACGATTGCTATTGATTTTGATGGCACTCTGGTTGAAAATCAATATCCAAAAATTGGAAAACCCGTCCTCTTTGCTTTCGAAACGCTCAAAGAGCTTCAAGAGCAAGGTCATCGGTTGATTTTATGGACTTACCGCCATGGAAAAGAAAGGGATGACGCTGTGGCTTATTGTGAATCAAAAGGAATTACATTCTATGCCATCAATAAAAGTTTCCCCGAAGAAGAATTTGACAATACCCAAAGCCGAAAAATTTTAGCAGACATTTATATCGATGATAGAAACATTGGAGGCTTGATGGAATGGGGCGAAATTTACAGATTGCTTATAAATGAGAATGGAGGTTTGAATAAAAAACCCCAAAAGAAAAGCCTATTTTCCTTTTTTAAAAAATAACCCGATTTAAAAAGTTATGATAATACCAAAGTCAAAGGACGAAATCGAATTGATGAGACAAAGTGCACTTGTGGTTTCCAGAACTCTGGGAATGATTGCTTCCGAATTAAAACCCGGAGTCAAATTAAGCTATCTCGACACACTTGCAGAGTCCTATATTCGTGATGAAGAAAACGCATTGCCCGGCTTTAAAGGACTTTATGATTGCCCTTCTACCTTACTAATAAGCGCAAATGACCAGGTGGTACACGGTCTCCCCACAGACTATGAAATAAGAGAAGGCGATATTCTCTCTATTGACTGTGGTGCCATAAAAAATGAATACTATGGAGATCACGCTTACACATTTGCTGTGGGTGAAATTAACCCCAAAACAGCTAAACTTCTTGAAGTCACAAAAGAATCACTCTACCGAGGTATAAGAGAATTTAAAGCCGGAAATCGTGTGGGAGATATTGGTTTTGCTATACAGAATTACTGCGAAAGTTTTGGTTATGGTGTGGTACGCGAACTCGTGGGTCACGGTCTCGGAAAAAAAATGCACGAAGACCCGGAAGTCCCAAACTATGGAAAACGCGGTCGCGGAAAAAAATTCATTGAAGGTATGACTATTGCCATTGAGCCCATGATTAATATGGGTACACATCGTGTGAAACAACTCAAAGACGGTTGGACCATCGTCACAGAAGATGGAAGACCCAGTGCTCATTTTGAGCACAATGTAGCCTTAGTTGATGGCAAACCCGAATTGCTTTCTACTTTTGGATACATTTACAAAGTATTGGGAATTGAAAGTGATGAGGAAAAGGAATTTAGAACTGTGAAATTAGATTTTTAAAAATAAAGTAAATGCAAGCAATTTTTAGATACTTTTTAAATCTTTTTCCTAGGAAAACACTTATCCGCTTGAGTTATGTTGCTCGACCAATTGTTAGTTATGCCCTTAAGGGAAATAACTTTGAAGACCCAATAAACAACAAAAGTTATAGAAAATTTTTACCCTATGGGCATGAAAACATCAGGGAAAACGCTTTGGCTCCCGGAACACTTTCGCTGGAGCGACATCGACTGCTTTGGTTGTATTTAAAAAAAGAAACCCCTTTTTTTACAGAACATTTAAAAGTACTACATTTTGCACCCGAACAAGCTTTTTATAAACGTTTTAGAAACCTAAAAAATCTAGATTATAGCACTACAGACCTTAACTCCCCACTTGCTGATGTAAAAGCAGATATTTGTAATTTACCTTTTGATGACAACACATATGATTTTATTATCTGTAATCACGTGTTAGAACATATTGTTAATGACCACCAAGCAATGAAAGAACTCTATCGCATATTAAAACCTGGTGGGACAGCAATTCTTATGGTACCATACGATGTGAAAAGAGATAAAACTTTTGAAGACAACAGCATCACAGACCCCAAGGAGCGTGCTAAAATTTTTGGGCAATATGATCATGTGCGGATTTATGGACAGGATTATTTTGACCGGCTAGAAGCAGTAGGGTTCCAGGTAGATGCAATACCTTACACCACTCATTTTTCTGAAAAAGAAATTGAACGATATCGACTTCCAAAAGGTGAGGTGATTCCGGTTTGCAGAAAATAGAACCTTCTCTAAAAATTATTGTAACCCTTCCATAGCGAGTATTGTACTCACCCAAATAATCACAGAAGAGAAAAATATACCGATACTGGTTGCTAAAAATGCTCTTTTTCTTTCAATCTTAAAAATATAAGCAGCGATGGTTCCTGCATAAACTCCCGTTCCAGGTATAGGTGCCATCACAAAAACCATCAAGCCCCAAAAACCATATTTACCAATTCCCTTTTTTGCACCTGTTTTTGCCTTTCTTGCGATATAAAAAGAAGATTTTTTGTAAAAACGCCATTTATAAAAATAAGTGTTTATATAATTTAGAAAAAAGGTCATTAAAGGGTAAACCAAAATATTTGATATCACGCAAAATATGAATGCAATATAAATATTTACACCATTGACTATGGCATATGGAATTCCCACTTTAGCCTCTCCAAAAGGGGAAATGCTTAACGCCATTGCAATAAGCAGATTAATAATTGTTTCCATTTTCAAAAAACAAAACTAGTCTAATTCAGATGACAGTTATATTATGCATTTGCTAAAGTTTCCATAAATATTTTATTATTGCTCCCAGCCTAAAATGACTAACTTACTTTTAATTTTCATTAATCAAGAAATACTTTATTAAAGTATAGAATACCGGTTCTTCTATTTTTTTTTAGTTATTTTTATAGCCTAGTCTTTTTATTAAATTAAAACCTGCTGCTATGTTAAAAAAATTGTTTTCAATTGCTTTTATTGTATTTTCTTCTGTAGTTTTTTGTCAAGTTGATTTAAACTACCAAAGTCCACATCCAGATATCCTCTCGCTCGCAGATGCCCCGATGCCACCAACAATGAATATTAATAATGATGGAAGTCATGCAATTTTAATTTACCGCAACCAATACATCTCTATAGAAGAACTTTCAGAAAAGGAACTTCGCCTTGCCGGACTGCGCATCAATCCAAAAACAAACAGCTCCAGTCGCGCCAGAAATTTTAACAACATCAGCATTTTTGATCTGAAAACAAAAAAAGAACGCCCTATAACAGGATTACCTGCCAATGCTAAAATTACTAACATCAACTGGTCTAACAACCAGGATAAGGTGGCCTTTATTAACGCCACCCAAAATGGAGTGGCGCTTTGGGTCATCGATATGAATACAGGCAAAGCCACTCAACTTACAGAGGAAAGCCTCAATGCCAATATGGGCAATCCTGCAACCTGGCTAAAAGATGACTCAGGCTTCATTGTGAAAGTGCTTCCTTCAGATAAACAAAATCTTATTGACACAGATAACGCCGTTCCCACAGGCCCCACAATTTCAGTAAATGAAGAAGGCCAAAAAGCACAAAACAGAACCTATCAGGATTTATTAAAAAACACAAATGACGAGGCTAATTTTGAAACGCTCGTGCGTTCAGAACTATGGAAAGTACTACTTGACGCAAAAAAAACAAAATGGAAAGACGCAGCACTTTACAGAAATATTTCACCCTCACCGGATGGCAATTACTTTTTAATCACAGAAATCAACAGGCCATTTTCTTATATCGTGACCTTCACCAGATTTCCTACTGCATACAACATTTATGACAAAAACGGGAAATTGGTTAAAAATTTGGTTAATGTGCCTTTAATCGAAGAATTACCCAAAGGATTTATGGCTGTACAAACCGGTCCGCGCAGTATTTCCTGGCGTGATGACCAGCCGGCAACCTTGGTATGGGCAGAAGTACTGGACGGAGGTGATCCTGAAAACGAAGTGGAATATAGGGACATTGTTTTTCAACTCCCTGCCCCTTTTACTGCAAGTCCGCGTCAATTAATTCAAAGCAAGCTACGCTATGCAGGAATAGAATGGGGTGATGACAATACTGCTGTCCTGTATGGCAGATGGTGGAACACCCGAACCTCAAGAGTCGAGTTTTTCAATCCCTCAGACCCCAATACTGAACCTAGATTATTTATAGAACGCAATTATCAGGACCAATACAGTGATCCCGGAAGTTTTGTAACTACCCGCAATGAATATGGCAGAAATGTGCTTGAAATCAAAGACGAAAATCTCTACCTCATTGGAGACGGCTTTTCGCCGGAAGGCAAACTACCCTTTGTGGACAAATACAGCTTGCGCGAAAACAAAACAGAGCGACTCTATCAAGCCGAAAATGGAGAAATGCTGGAAAGCATCAACAGAATGATGGATGTAGAGAAAGGAACCATCCTCACACGTCTTGAAAGCAGCAATGAATTTCCTAATTTCTATTTAAGAAATATCAAAACCGGTAACCTGGAACAGCTTTCGTTTTTTGAAAACCCGTTTAAGGCTGTGCAGGACGTTTATAAAGAAGTGATAACTTACAAACGAGCGGACGGGTTGGATTTATCGGCTACACTATACCTACCTGTGGGATATGACAAAGAGAAAAAAGAAAAAATGCCTATGATTATGTGGGCTTACCCGCGTGAGTTTGTGGATGCAGCCAGTGCGTCACAAGTAACTTCCAGCGACAATCAATTTACTTATATGAGTTACGGTTCGCCTTTGTATTGGGTAAACCG
>DAINOA010000037.1:0-17240 GCA_036735625.1 Planktosalinus sp.
ACCTTCGGGTTATGAGCCCGACGAGCTACCTACTGCTCTATCCCGCGATATGGGTTTAAAAGAAAAATTGTTTTTAAATGTCAACCATACATTGACCATTTTTCCTTTTGGACTGCAAATATACAACAGATTTCTATTTCTGCAATACGATTGGATAAAACTTTACTCAAAACAACCCCGAAATAGTTCCATTATCGTCAATATCAATAGTTTCGGAAGACGGATGAGCGGGAAGTCCGGGCATGCGCATCATATCACCAGTTATTGGGACTAAGAAACCTGCTCCTGCAGCTATTTCAATTTCTCTTACGGTAATTGTGAATCCCGAGGGTCTTCCCAATAATGCCGGGTTGTCTGAAAGCGATTTCTGTGTTTTTGCTATACACACCGGAAGTTGATCAAGCCCAAGATTTGAAATTTTCTTTAGATCAAGTTTAGCTCTTGAAGCATATTCTACTTTGGCCGCTCCATAAATTTTTGTGGCGATGGTTTCAATTTTTGATTGTACATTAGATTCCCAATTATAAAGTGGGGTAAAGTTTGACTTGTTTTCTTCTACAGCAGCGACAACCTCATTGGCCAGTTCAATAGCGCCTTTTCCACCTTTGGCCCAGACTTCAGCTAATGCAACTCGAACTCCTTTAGATTTTGCAAATTCTTTGATGGCTTCAATTTCTTCATCACTATCTGTGATAAATTTATTAATCGCAATTACAGGAGTTAATTGGAACTGAAGAATGTTTTCAAGATGTTTTTCAAGGTTGGGTAATCCTTTTTTAAGTGCCTCAGTATTGGGTGTTTTTAAATCTTCCAATAATGCGCCACCGTGGTATTTTAATGCCCTGATGGTTGCTGTTATCACTACTGCTTTTGGTTTTAGCCCGGCACTTTGGCATTTGATATCTAAAAACTTTTCAGCACCAAGATCTGCTCCAAAACCGGCTTCGGTAACGGTATAGTCAGACAAACTCATTCCCATTTTTGTAGCAATGACCGTATTGGTTCCTTGAGCGATATTAGCAAATGGACCACCATGAATAATGGCCGGGTTCCCTTCAAGGGTTTGAACAAGATTGGGTTTTATAGCGTCTTTTAATAAAACCGCCATAGCACCTTCAGCTTTGAGATCACGTGCATAAAGGGGTTTCTTATCAAAAGTATAGCCTACAAAAATACTGCCTAAGCGTTTTTTTAAATCAGTCAAATTGTTGGAAAGGCAGAGAATGGCCATAATTTCAGAAGCAGCTGTTATGTCAAATCCCGACTCGCGGGGAATTCCTGAGCCGGTGCCACCCAAACCAATAATAATATTTCTCAACGAACGATCGTTGACGTCCATCACGCGTTTCCAGGCAACGGTGCGTGCGTCAATTCCTAATGTATTTGTTTTACTTTGAAGGTTGTTGTCAATCAGTGCTGCAAGTAAGTTATGTGCTTTTTCTATGGCCGAAAAATCTCCTGTAAAATGTAGGTTGATATCTTCCATTGGTATTACCTGTGCATAGCCTCCTCCGGTTGCGCCCCCTTTAATTCCAAAAACAGGACCTAAAGATGGCTCTCTCAAAACAACGGTTGTTTTTTTACCCACTAGGTTGAGACCTTCAGATAGACCAATGGAAATGGTGGTTTTTCCCTCGCCGGCAGGCGTGGGTGAAATAGCAGAAACTAAAATTAAATTACTTTGGTCTAACTTAGATTTATCTATAAGAGTGAGTGGTAATTTTGCCTTGTGTTTTCCAAAGAGTTCTAACTCATCTGGATTTATACCCAGCCTTTTTGCAATTTCTGTGATGTGAAGTGGCGTGGCTTTTTTGGCAATGTCTAAATCGGTCATAGAATCAGTATTTTAATTTCTTATCCTCAAAAATAAGTTTTTTTAAGCTGTTTTTGAATGATAAAAGTCAATGAATAAAAATTAAGCTAAAAGATTACCTTCTTCTTGAACTGTTTTGCTGCCTTGAACCTCTTGAAGAACGTTGCTGAATTTGCGGTTTTTTTTCCACTTGGTGGTTTACCAATGGAAAGTTTTCATTCTCTAATACAGGAATTGGTTTGCCAATAAGTTTCTGAATGTCCTTCAAATAAGCTTTCTCCTCAGCATCACAAAAGGCGATTGCGATACCTTCTGCTCCGGCTCTTCCTGTTCTTCCAATGCGATGTACATAGGATTCCGGGATATTGGGCAATTCATAGTTAATCACGTGGGTGAGGTCATCAATATCAATTCCTCTTGCGGCAATATCTGTGGCTACAAGCACACGAGTTTCTTTTGTTTTAAAGCTGTTTAAAGCACGTTGACGTGCGTTTTGTGACTTGTTTCCGTGAATGGCTTGTGATTTTATACCTGCTTTTACAAGGTCTTTCACAACTTTATCTGCGCCGTGTTTGGTGCGAGTAAATACCAGTGCTCTATCAATTTTTTTGTCTGAAAGCACTTCTTTTAATAAATGTTTTTTGTTTTCTTTATCTACAAAGTATACCGCTTGATTGATAGTGTTTGCCGTGCTGGAGACTGGTGTTACTTCCACCTTGGTTGGGTTGACCAGAATTGTATTGGCTAGCTTTACAATGGGATCCGGCATCGTTGCAGAAAAAAACAGGGATTGTCTTTTTTGTGGAATTTTAGTGATGATTTTCTTTACATCATTAAGAAATCCCATATCCAGCATACGGTCTGCTTCGTCCAGAACAAAAAACTGCAATAGGTTTAATTGTACAAAATTCTGACTTATTAAATCCAGTAATCTCCCTGGTGTGGCTATTAAAACATCCACTCCGGAACGTAAAGATTTCACTTGACTGTTTTGACTCACACCACCAAAAATCACTTCATATTTTAAATTGGTTTTGTCACCATAGTTTTCAAAACTTTCTGCTATTTGTATCGCGAGTTCCCTTGTGGGTGTTAATATTAAAGCCCTGATGGGGCGTCTTCCGGTATAGTGGTTTTTCTTCTCATTCATTAACTGAATGATGGGTATGGCAAAAGCGGCGGTTTTTCCGGTTCCGGTTTGTGCACAGCCTAAAACATCTTTTCCTTCCAGCGCAAGCGGAATGGTTTGTGCCTGAATGGGTGTGGGTGTTGTATATCCTTCATTTTTTAGAGCCTCAAGGATGGGGCTTATTAAATTTAAATTTTCAAATGTCATTATAAATTGTAAATAGTTTAAGACCGAATCAATTGTAAAAGGTTCACTGTCTCGGTCTTTGTGACAGGAATTCTTTTTTGTACTGCTTAAACTTTATATGTGATTTGGATGGTTATTTCCGAAATTTAGGAAAGAAAAAGAGTAGTGATATCTATTTTAGGTTTCGTTAATAACGATGATATCTGGGGCAAAGCTACTTCTTTTTTTAGGAATAGGAGAGCTTTGAATATTTTTTTGTGATTTTTCGTAAAAAAACAATTGATAATCCTAAAAACAAAAATTATTCAAGAAACTAATTTAGCCGTATTTTTGCAGTTCAAATTCTTAAAATGCAAAAACACAAAGCTGGTTTCGTAAACATTATAGGCAATCCAAACGTCGGAAAATCCACGTTGATGAATGCATTTGTGGGCGAAAAACTATCCATAATCACCAGTAAAGCTCAAACTACAAGGCATCGCATTCTTGGTATTGTAAATGGCGCAGATTTTCAGATGATTTTAAGCGACACTCCTGGAATCATTAAACCCGCTTATCAATTGCAGGAATCGATGATGGGCTTTGTAAAATCTGCCTTTGAAGATGCTGATGTGCTGATTTATATTGTTGAAATTGGTGAAAAGGAATTAAAAGACGAAGACTTTTTTAAAAAAATCATTCACTCAAAGATTCCGGTGTTGTTGCTAATTAATAAAATTGACAAATCCAATCAGGAGCAACTGGAGGAACAGGTACAGCTCTGGGCTCAAAAGGTTCCCAATGCTGAGATTTTTGCTATTTCAGCTTTGGAAGGATTTCAGGTGAAAGAAGTGTTCGACAGAATCATAGAACTCCTTCCTGAATCACCACCCTTTTATCCCAAAGATCAACTCACAGATAAGCCGGAGCGGTTTTTCGTTAATGAAACCATCCGTGAGAAAATCTTGATACATTACAAAAAAGAAATCCCATACAGTGTTGAGGTCGATACAGAAGAATTTTTTGAAGAAGAAAACATCATCAGGATGCGCGCCGTCATTATGGTAGAACGCGACACACAAAAAGGAATTATCATTGGTCATAAAGGCGAAGCGCTGAAAAGAGTGGGGGTAGAGTCAAGAAAAGACCTCGAGAAATTTTTTGGAAAACAAGTGCATTTAGAATTGTATGTAAAAGTCAATAAAAACTGGCGTAGTGACGCGAGGCAGTTGAGGAGGTTTGGATATGATTCTTAGTTAAAAGAGGTTAGTGGGTAGACGTTAGGAATAGTTGAAAGCACCAAATTCCAAGCACCAAATTCCAAAAAAAACTAAACAAATTCCTACAGTTTATCTGAATCATTTTTGCCACAAAGGCGCCAAGTCACAAAGACTCACAAAGAAAATCGCTTATACTTTTAGCTTTTTTATTAAAAAAGAGACATTTAAATTTGGAATTTGGCGCTTGTCAGTTGGAATTTTTCCCGTCAACCTTCATCAAGCATTTTATCCATCACCCTCTCGAGTTCGCGTGCCTGTGGCATTCCTTTTTTTCGGTTGCTGCGTGCCGTGAAATAGAGACTGAACCAGGCAATAATCATCAACAACATTATAGTAAGATGAATACCAAATGGTTGCCCCAATGTCCAGTTTGAATAAGCAAATACCCCAAAGATGATAAAGATACCCGCCACCACAAAATGAAAAAACATAAACAGTGTCCATAGAGCAGGATCAGGTCCAAAGAGACCTTTAACTTTAGTATTACCGTTAGGGAGTTCTTCCAGTTCGAGATGAAGATACGGTGAGTAGTTTTTTTTGTTTTCCTTTCCTATGTAAATCCAAATATGTTCATCCAAATTATTGATGATAATACCGGGTTTTAAACTGCTGCTTAATTCTTTCGCGTTAGCTATTATTGAGGTTAAAGAATTAGCCACACTTTTTTCAAATCGGGGTCTAAGCTGAATTTGATTATCAATATCCATAAGGGTTATCTATAGAAGTGTCTAAAATAGAATGTTGCTGTAAAACTAACAACAAAACAACTACCTTTGCAAAAAATTTAAAAATTTGTCATGTCAAATATAGTTGCAGTTGTGGGAAGACCCAATGTGGGGAAATCCACTTTTTTTAACCGAATGATCAAACGTCGCGAAGCCATTGTTGACGCAGTGAGCGGTGTGACTCGCGATAGAAATTACGGAAAAAGCGACTGGAACGGCAAAGAATTTTCGCTGATAGATACCGGAGGGTATGTAAAAGGAAGCGACGATATTTTTGAAGCCGAAATTGACAAACAAGTTGAGCTAGCCATCGATGAAGCAGATGCTATTATCTTTATGGTAGATGTAGAAGCCGGTGTGACCGGAATGGACGAAGTGGTTGCAAAATTGCTTCACCGCACCAGTAAACCTGTTTTTCTTGCCGTAAACAAAGTAGACAATGCAAAAAGAGGGGAAGATGCCGTTGAATTTTATGCATTGGGTTTTGAAAAAATATACCCTATAGCAAGCATCAACGGTAGTGGAACAGGTGATTTACTGGATGATTTAGTAGATGCACTTCCCGAAAAGCCTGAAGATGAAGAAATAGAACTGCCTCGTTTTGCTGTGGTGGGAAGACCCAACGCCGGCAAATCATCATTTATCAATGCACTTTTAGAGGAAAATAGATATATTGTAACAGATATTGCCGGTACCACCCGTGATGCTATTGATACAAAGTACAACCGTTTTGGGTTTGAATTCAATCTGGTGGATACAGCAGGAATAAGACGTAAGTCAAAAGTAAAAGAAGATCTGGAGTTTTATTCTGTGATGCGCAGTGTGCGTGCTTTGGAGCATTGTGATGTAGCCATTTTGGTGGTAGATGCCACGCGCGGTTTTGAAGGACAGGATCAAAATATTTTTTGGTTGGCACAACGCAACAACAAAGGGATTGTTATTTTAGTAAACAAATGGGATTTGGTAGAAAAAGATACAAATTCTGCTAAACATTTTGAAAAAATGATAAGGGAGCGTTGTGAACCTTTTACAGATGTACCTATTGTTTTTATTTCGGTGTTGACCAAACAACGTATTTTCAAAGCTATTGAAACCGCTGTGGAAGTTTATGAAAACCGAAGCAGGCGCATTCCCACAAGTCAGTTTAATGAGGTTATGTTGAATATTGTTCAGCATATACCGCCACCGGCTTATAAAGGTAAGTTTGTGAAAATCAAGTATTGCACACAGTTACCCACGCCACATCCCACTTTTGCGTTTTTCTGTAATCTGCCTCAATATGTGAAAGAACCATACAAGCGATTTTTAGAAAACCAGCTTCGTGAAAAATTTGATTTCACAGGGGTGCCTATTACTATTTATTTTAGGAAGAAATAAAATTAATTTATGGATTCAAGTACAGTTTTAATCCTCAATAAAATCCAAGCCTTGATTTTCAATTTCTTTATTTTTTTTGCCTCCAAACCGATACGCAATACTGAAATTAATTAAATAGTCAGCAAAAGCGGCATCTCCTATGGTATAAACTCCGGTTTCACGGGTCCTTTGCTTATCACTAAAACTTTGAATTCTATTTCTATAAAGAGCAATGGGTACAGAAAGATTAAAGATATAGCTGTTATAAACATAACTCACGCCGGGCTCAACTGAAACGGCATAGCCGGGCCGACGGTAACCGGCACTTCCACCAATAATATCGCTGGAAGGAATGCCTTCCACTCTACCACCTAAATAAGTGCCTAAGCCTTTAACCGGGGTAATGTAAGAAACACCTAACAAAGCAGCAAATTGATCTGGACTTGAAAATTAAGCACTACCGTTTCTAATCAATACCCCATTTGTTTCTGTAACATTGAGCATATAATAGAGAAAAGTACTTAATACAAATTGCTCGCTTAAAATGTGATTTCCCTGAAAGTCAAGTGTAATACCAAAACCTCCATCACCGGGTTGTATGGATTGATCTACTACCGTAACCCTTGTTTCATTTCTATCAGGCCCTTGATTGTAAAAAGTATCCTTATAGTCATATTTTCCTGTGGGGAGTTTAAATCCTAATCCAACAGCATAATTATATTTATGATTTTCAATGGGGTCAAAAAGCCAGTAACCGGCTCCAATCCTTATGTCTGCTAGGCCATAAGCTGAAGTGTAATGTCTTTCTCCTAAACCGTTGGGTGGATTTCCTCCATGTTCATACATAGATGACCGATCAAAATGCACAAAAGGTATAGTTGCAGTGGCATAAAATCGATTTGAAATACCATAGGTCACATTAAAATCAAGGAGATTTGAGTAATTGATTACCTCGGTACCTTGCTCAACGCGATGAGGTTCTTCATGATCTCCCCTAAAATGCCTGAACGATTTGAAGTGTCTGTAATTAATTCCGGCTAAAAATTCACCTTGAGTTAAATTGAAAGTATTTCCATATCCGGAGCTACAACTTGATCCTCCACGAATCGCCACACAGCCCTGAGCTTTTATCTCTATTGTTGTTAATGAAAAAACAATCAGAATTAAGAAAAATGATTTAAAATTGTTAAAATACATTTGAGTTGGTTTAGTTGTTGGTCAAATGTATGAAAATATTACAAAAAATTACAATCCCTCTTTTAACTTTAATAATTCTAATTTGACGTGCTCCAGTTTTTGAATAATTTCAAAACGATCCAATGATTTTTTCTTACTTTCTTTTATATAAGTTTTGGCTCCTTCAAGTGTAAAACCTCTTTCTTTAACGAGATGAAAAATCAATTCCAGATTTTTGATGTCCTCGGGAGTGAATTTACGATTCCCTTTTGCATTTTTTTTTGGTTGTAAAACATCAAATTCTTTCTCCCAAAATCGTATGAGAGAGGTATTTACCTCAAATGCTTTGGCAACTTCACCAATGTTATAATAGCGTTTTTCTGGAAGGTTTACATTCATCATAATTCCGCAAAAGCGGGTAAATTTATTATTTGAATAAGGTATTTATTAATCCAGCGATTGATTCTCTTGTTGAGATTTTCTCAATAGAATTTCAAACTCCTCAGCTGTTAAGTTACCATAATAGAAATTAATCGGGTTGATGCGTTCACCATCTTTAATCACTTCATAATGCAAGTGAGGTGCTTGTGATCTTCCAGTGCTTCCAATAAAACCGATAATATCACCTCTTTTTACCTGTTGACCGGCTCTCACATTGTATTTATGTAAATGTGCATATAGGGTTTCATAGCCAAAACCATGATCAATAACGATATGGTTACCGTAACCGCTTGCTGTATTGTCTGCTCGGGTTACTTTTCCATCTCCGGTTGCATAGATTGGAGTTCCTGTAGGTGCAGTAAAATCCATTCCATGGTGGAATTTTCTCACTTTTGTAAAGGGGTCTGTACGCCACCCATAACCAGAGGCCATTCTGGATAAATCTTCATTAGCGACAGGTTGTATAGCAGGAATAGCAGCAAGTAACTTTTCTTTTTCACTTGCTAGAACGGTAATTTCATCCAATGATTTTGATTGAACAACGATTTGTTTTGTCAAAATGTCCATTCTTCGGTTAGTGGATATAATTAACCTGGAGTTATCAAACCCCTCAAAATCACTATACCTGTTTACTCCTCCAAACCCGGCTTTGCGCTGTTCTTCGGGAATGGGGTCTGCTTCAAAGTATAAACGATAAATATTGTCATCTCTTTCAGCAACATCTGCCAAAACTTCCTCAACATCAGCCATTTTTCTATTGAGAAGCTCAAATTGAAGCTGCATATTTGAAAGTTCTCTACTCAATACTTTTTCCCGTGGAGTTTCTAAAGCAGGTACACTAAGATAAATTAATAGTAATAAAAAACCACTAAGAAACATTCCTAAAGTGTACAAAAGGATTAGACCAAAACGACGACCTTTCTTATGTTCAATTTTTCTATAAGAAAGTGTCTCGCTGTCGTAATAATATTTAACCTTTGACATAAGTTAAATTGTGCTATTTTTGCAATGAATTGTTAAGAAATAGTTGTTTAAATGATACTCTTAACGAACAAATATAAAAAATAGTTTTACACCAACTTACATATTAATACTCCTTTAGCATTTATGAACTCAAAAGACATCCGGAAACAATTCTTAGAATTCTTTAAATCAAAAGAACATACCATTGTGCCCTCAGCTCCAATGGTAATTAAGGATGACCCCACTTTGATGTTCACAAATGCAGGAATGAACCAGTTTAAGGAGTATTTTTTGGGGAATTCTGTTCCCAAAAGCCCCCGTGTAGCTGATACCCAAAAGTGCTTACGGGTTTCCGGTAAACACAACGACCTGGATGAAGTGGGTAAAGATACTTACCACCACACCATGTTTGAAATGCTGGGTAACTGGAGTTTTGGTGATTACTTTAAGAAAGAAGCTATTGAATGGGCGTGGGAACTTCTTACCGAAGTTTATAAAATCGATAAAAGCATTCTCTATGTCACCATTTTTGAAGGCGATGAAAAAGAAGGATTAGAAAGAGATATTGAAGCATACAACTATTGGAAACAATTTGTGCCCCAAGAGCGCATCCTTAACGGAAACAAAAAAGACAACTTCTGGGAAATGGGCGATCAGGGACCCTGTGGACCTTGTTCAGAAATTCACGTCGATATTCGCTCTGCCGAAGAAAAAGCAAAAGTACCCGGTAAAGATCTGGTCAATAATGACCACCCTCAAGTGGTTGAAATCTGGAACCTCGTCTTTATGCAATTTAACCGTAAAGCAGATGGTTCCTTAGAAAAACTACCCGCTCAACACGTTGATACAGGTATGGGTTTTGAGAGACTTTGTATGGTGCTGCAAGGCACCCAAAGCAATTATGATACCGATGTGTTTACACCACTCATCAACAAAATTGAAAACATTACAGGCACAACTTACGGCAAAAAAGAAGAAATAGATATTGCTATTCGTGTGATTGCAGACCACGTTAGGGCAGTTTCATTCTCCATTGCTGACGGGCAACTGCCAAGTAATAATGGTGCAGGTTATGTTATCAGACGAATTTTAAGACGAGCCATTCGTTATGGATTTACGTTTCTCGACACCAAAGAACCCTTTATTTATAAACTGGTTGATACTTTAAGCGAGCAAATGGGCGAAGCTTTCCCGGAGCTTAAATCTCAAAAACAATTGATCTCTCAGGTGATTCAGGAGGAGGAAAATTCTTTTTTAAGAACCCTTGATCAGGGACTTCAACTTCTTGATAATTTAATCGCTCAAGCCAAAACCAAAACAATTTCAGGAAAAAAAGCATTTGAATTGTATGACACCTTTGGATTCCCCATTGATTTAACCGCTTTGATTTTAAGCGAAAGAGGCTATTCTCTGGACGAAGCTGAATTCAACACTGAATTACAAAAACAAAAAGACCGCTCCAGAGCCGCCTCAGAAGTAGCAACCGACGATTGGACAATTGTTTCAGAATCCATTAAAGAACCATTTGTGGGCTATGACCAAACCGAAAACGAAGTAAAAATTACCCGTTACAGAAAAGTAGATTCCAAAAAAGACGGACAATTATACCAAATCGTTCTGGACAGCACACCTTTTTATCCAGAAGGCGGTGGGCAAGTGGGCGATAAAGGAATATTGAAAAACGAAAGCGAATCAATTGAAATCCTTGATACTAAAAAGGAAAACAATCTCATTTTACACTTTACAAAAAAGTTGCCTTCAGATATGAACACAACTTTTAAAGCTGAGGTCAACACAACTTTAAGAACCAAAACTTCAAAAAACCACACAGCAACCCATTTATTGCATCAAGCATTGCGTGAAATTTTAGGTACTCACGTGGAACAAAAAGGGTCTTTGGTGAGTCCTGACTATTTGCGATTTGATTTTTCTCACTTTTCTAAATTGACTTCTGAAGAAATACAACAAGTTGAAACCTTTGTCAATGCCCGCATTGAAGAACAATTGCCGCTTGATGAAAAAAGAAACATCACTTACAACCAAGCTATTGAACAAGGCGCAATTGCCCTCTTTGGTGAAAAATATGGTGACACTGTGCGTGCCATCAAATTTGGTGACAGTATGGAATTGTGTGGGGGAATTCACGTAAAAAACACTGCCAACATCTGGCATTTTAAAATAACAAGTGAAGGAGCCATTGCTTCCGGAATTCGACGTATTGAAGCCATTACAGGCGATGCCGTAAAAGCTTATTTCAAAGAGCAGGAATCAAATCTTTCCATAATCAAAGAAACGCTCAAGAATCCGCAGGATACGTTAAAGGCAGTAAAAAGTCTTCAGGAAGAAAATAACGAACTCAAAAAACAGCTTGAGCAACTGCTAAAAGAAAAAGCCAAGGGTTTAAAAAGTGAATTACAAAATGAACTCCGGGAAATTAATGGTATTCAGTTTTTAGCAAAGCAAGTGGATCTCGACGCCAACGGTGCCAAAGATTTGGCTTATGAATTGGGTAATTTGGGGTCTAATTTATTTTTATTGCTGGCAACGGCTCAGGATGACAAACCGATGCTCACCTGCTACATTTCCAAAGAACTTGTTACTGAAAAAGGATTAAACGCCGGGCAAATTGTTCGCGAACTAGGAAAATACATCCAGGGCGGCGGTGGCGGTCAGCCGTTCTTTGCTACAGCCGGCGGAAAAAATCCTGAAGGAATTACAGAAGCTCTTGAAAAAGCGAAAAACTATTTAAAATAACCCTATGGCTCCCTTTCCCCTTAGGGGAGAGGACCGGGGAGAGGGGACTATGAAACTAGCAACAGAAATTAATATCCCAAAAAGCAGCCATCCAATCGACTACCATTCAAACATAATGGCTTTCGGTTCTTGTTTTGCAGAAAATATGGGGGCCAAGTTTCAGTATTATAAATTTCAAAGCACCACTAATCCATTCGGTATTCTTTTTCATCCTTTGGCGATTGAAAAAGTGATTCATTTCGCTTTGAGCGAAAAAACCTTTACTGAAAATGACATCTTCTTTCTTAATGAACGCTGGCACTGCTTTGATGCACATTCCCAATTGAGTCATCCCGATAAAGAAGTGTTGTTGCAAAACCTTAGTAAGGCGCTTCAAATCACCAGAGTACAACTGAAAGAATCCACACATTTTATATTAACTATTGGAACCGCTTGGGTTTATAAACATAAAAGCTCAAATGAGGTGGTGGCCAACTGTCATAAAGTGAACCAAAACGAATTTGAAAAACAAATACTTTCAGTAACGGAAATTGAAAAAAGCCTGCAACGAATTGTTGAAAAAATTAAGCAGGCTAACCCAAACATCACTTTTATTTTCACCATTTCGCCGGTAAGGCACCTTAAAGACGGCTTTGGAGAAAACCAAAGAAGCAAAGCACATTTAATTTCGGGCTTAAATAGTTTATTGCTAAAAGAAAGCCCCCCTTCGGGGGGTTGGGGGGCCTACTTCCCCTCCTATGAAATCCTAATGGACGAACTGCGCGACTACCGTTTTTATGCTGAAGATATGGTGCATCCCAATCAGCTGGCGATTGATTATATCTGGGAACGATTTTCAGAAACTTATTTTACTGAAGAGACATTTTCAACAATGAAAGAAGTTGACAGCATTCAAAAGAGTTTACAGCATAAGCCTTTCAACGAATCAAGTGAGGCTCATCAACATTTTTTAAGACTTCTTAAAAATCAAATAAACACTTTACATAATAGGTTTCAACACATACAGTTTTAGCTTACTTTTTCTATTTTTATATGATGAAATCTAAACTAACTATTTTAGTCCTTTTTTTAAGTTTCTCAGTTTTTTCTCAAAACGAAGGACGCTACCCTATCATTTTTGTTCACGGAATGCTTGGAAGTGGCGACACCTGGGTGAAGCCGGCGCAACAATTTAAAAATCAAGGTTATCCTGATAATTACCTGGAAGTACTCGACTGGAATACGTTAAGCCCTCAAAGAAGTGTTGCCATAAAAAAGTTGGACAGCATCATCAACTACCTTTTGAAAGTAACAGGGAAGGATAAAGTAAATCTCGTGGGGCATTCAGCCGGTGGGGGTCTCGTTTCTAATTTTATTATGAGTGATTCCATCGCAAAAAAAGTCAATAAATACATTCACGTTGGAAGTGGAATATTACAAAAAATTCCGGCGGTGCCCACTTTAAATTTATATTCTGAGGCAGATTTGATAGTGAAAGGTTCAGAAATTGAAGGCGTTACAAATGTCAAGCTTCAGGCTTTGGATCATTATGAAATTGCTACAGATTCGCTGGCTTTTGCCGAAATGTACCATTTTTTTCACGGTGAAAACCCAAAGCCGGTTCTTCAGCAAAATAACCTGAAAACAGTGAGTATAAGCGGAAAAGTTCTTATAATGGGCGAAAACAGTGTGCCTGAAAATACAATAGTAACTATTTTTCCGTTCAATCCTGAAAACGGAGAACGGCTTCAAACAGAACCTTTGGCAACCAGAACACTATCAAAACAAGGCAACTGGCTTCCCGTTGAGGTGGATTCCCAAAGTTATTTGGAGTTTGTCATTACTCCGGAGAGTGGTAGAGCCATCCATTATTTCAGGGAGCCATTTAAGGCTTCAAATGATTTAGTTTATTTGAGAACATTGCCCACAACAGGTATGGCGGCGATGTTGTTTTCGGGATTGCCCGCTAATGACGAAGAATCGGTACTGGTTATTTTTAGTGCAAACAGGGCAACTATAAGCGGCAGGGATTTTCTTTCGGTAAACAATGTGGAATTGACCACCCCTGAACTGGCTTCGGCTCAAAAAACCGCCATCGCCCATTTTATTTATGATGACAAAACAGACCGGGTTTCCAGTAACAAACCCATCGCCATCTTTGGCATGATGCCTTTTATGAGTGGTGCAGATGTATGGTTGGAAACCAATAAGCCCATTGAGCTAAACTATCAAAACAGATTGATGACAATTCCATCACTCCCCGGTTCAAAATCAATTCTTGTTGCTGTATTTGAATAAAATTTTTTAAAGTTTTGTGAATATAGGGCAACTGCCTTATTGAACACAACCTCTCCATTTTTCATCTTTGCTTCAACTTTAAAAACAATATGATGAAAAAGCTACTATTTACTTGTTCTATTTTAAGCACCTTGTTCTTTACTGCTTGCAGCAGTGATGATGATAACCAAGAACAAAACACTTCTTGTGACACAACTTGTGCGGTTGCGGTAGCATCTGGAGAATTTCCGGCAACCGTTCCGGCAGGCATTGTGGGCACTTACACATTAACTTATACTGAAATCAATGCCGGAGGTCCTTTTTCTAATGGTGATACAGCCGATTTTGAGTTAACTGCAGATAATAAATTGGTGGTCACATTTGGTTCAGAATGTGTAACAATCTCTAATCCCATTCTTTTTGCAGAAGGCACTACAGAAGCCAATTTTAGGGACAATTGTGTGTTCAATGTGCTCTTTGGAGCATCAGATGATGTGAATGGAAATTTTAATGAAATTAACGTGGGGACACTCGCATTTGGCTTTTTAGGACAATTTAAAGAATAATATAACTAACCCTTAAATACTTAATAATTATGAAAACAATGAAAAACACAATGTATATAGTGCTTATGTCTTTAGCGCTTGTATTTACAACGACATCTTGTAGCAAAGACGATGACGGTGGTGGTGGCGGCGATGCTTCAAATGGAACTATTAAAGCAAAAGTTGCAGGAGCAAACTTTTCATCCAGTCCACAACTTAGTGCAGCAACTCAAATTAATGCTGGTGGCTCTACAGTGATAACTGTACAAGGCAATGACAGTTCTGGGAAAGCGATTGTGCTGGTGATGAACGGTGTTTCTGAAACCGGAACTTTCTCTATTGGTGGAGGAGCTAATATTTCAATCAGTGCCAGTTACATTGAAGCAAATGTTTCTAACCCGACTGATACTCAAATTTGGCAAGCACCCTTTGATTCAACAGTAGCAGGAGAAGTAAATATTTCTGAACTTTCTGACACCAAAGTTAAAGGTACTTTTAATTTTACAGGAAAGAATGTTAATGGAGATAATTCTACTAAAGCAATAACAGAAGGTTCTTTCAATATGAACTTCTAAAAGCAAATTATTTTTTTCAAAGCCGAAATCAATTCTAAGTTGTTTTCGGCTTTTTTGTTTCAATATAAGTCAATTGCCTTATTGATTGGAAATCATAAGATTCTCAATTTAGTGCCAGAATTGAAATTAAGAAAAACCTAACAAAAACTAATAATAATTAATCAAAGTCATTATGAAAAATTTAAGCCTTATAATTGCTATTTGCAGTTTTGTGTTGTTTTCTGTCGGAGCTTTAGCCCAAAAAACAACTCCCACCTTCATCTATGATGCCGGTGGTAAAATTGAAGAAATGAAGATTACAGAGTCTGGTATTCTCGTTGCAGGTACTTCAAGTGGTTTGGTTTGTATAAAACCCAACAAAAGTGACTTGCATTTTAAGTTTACCGATTTTGGAAAAATTAAACCAGAAGAGTATTATTTTGTACCCAATTCGCCTTATGTTGTATTAGCTCAAGGCGGATTTATGAGTTCTAAAAAAGCCGTGATAGACTATGTATCTGGTAAGGTGCTTTTTAACTCTACAACAGATGACTGGAAACAAATTTTTTCAGAAACGATTGCGATTCCGCAAAACAAGCTTATTGTAAGTGGTCTTCAAAAAAGTGGTGGTATGGCCGAGAACAACACGCCAAAAATAGCCGTTTATGACTTAGCTACAGGCAAACTCGATTTTTCATTTTTTATGTTCAAACCGGGTAAAGTTACTTCAGCAAACTGGTCTGTTACCGGAGAAGTACTTCTATTGAAGGATCGCATGCTCATACCAACATCAAGGGGAGTTGTTGCCAAAACCTTTAACGGAGATGATATTTGGGAAAATAATGTAAAAAACATTTCCTGGATGGTAGCAGACGAGAGTGAAAAAGAAATTTATGGTTTTCAACTTTCAACCAGTGGCAAAAACACTGATATCTATAAAATTAATTCCGCTTCAGGTGCTGAAATTTGGGCAAAAGCCGCAAAAGCGCAGGGGATAGTTTCAAATTTTGAAATTTTACCTCAAGGATTGGCAATTGTTAGCAACAAGAGTAGTGGAGGTGCATCTGGTTTGAATAAGTTAATGGCTCAAAAAGATGAATCTGAAATTGGATTTATAAGTGCTCAAACCGGTGAGGATTTATGGGAAAAAGCACCCAAAACAAAAGGCTATGTACAGCACTTTTACATCATGGAAGATGGTATCCTGTTTGGAATTCAACAAGGTGGAATCAACAAAATTTCTTTTGACGGAAAACCCTTGTTTAAAAAACCTCTCAGTACAGGAGAAAACATTCACACGATGGCACAAACCCCACAGGGGCTCATCTATATTACTGATGAAGATGCCAATATTGTAAACTTAAATACCGGGGAGACTATATGGAATAAACCCCTGAAATATAAAAAATCAAACGGGGTACAGTCAACTTATGATGCAAAAAATAAGAGATATCTCATAGCTACAGACAGTGAAGCTTTTGGCATTGATGAAAATACCGGTGAGGTTGCAGGATTTGTAACACTTGATTTCAAAGAGAAAGAAGGCCCCACAAGTATGGAAGCGAGAGAAGATGGTGTATTTATTGGTTCCAGCCAAAATATGTTTAAATATGCTTTTAACGGCGATGAAATTTATAAATCTTATTATAAATCACCGGGTATTAGCACCTTTGGTAAAATTGCTATGGGAGTACTTGCAGTGGCAACTACAGCTATGGCTGCACAACAAGCTGCTGTTGCAGGAGCAAATAGAAATACCCTAGGTCAGTACAATGATTATGGTGCTCAAGCAAATAGAAATGCAGATATGTTTGCCTCAATTGGGTCTGCCTCATTTAACGAAATGGCGAAACGATTTAGAGCAACCACAGAAACCCGTGACTCACAGTTTATTTTGACCAATACAGATAGTGGTGTGGGCTTAGTAAAAGTAAATAAAGACACAGGTGAAGTAGAAAAAGAAGTGGTATTGAACGATAAAAAACCCGTTTATGAAGTTGATGAAATAGAAGGACTGCTCTATTACATCAACAAAAATAACATTGAGGCTTTTTCACTCAATCAATAAATTGTAAAACTATAA